>JANXQE010000659.1 GCA_025356925.1 Limisphaerales bacterium
CCTGGCCAGGATTTGATACCGGGAGGCGCGGGTTCTGGCCTGACATCGAGGTTGGACAGGGTCGGACCTGCCGCTCCCACGGCTTTTAGCGGCACCGCCGGGCCCTGTCGATCTATCGCTTCGATCAGGGCTGCGTCGGCCCCTAACACCAACGGACCATAGAGCACCGCGATTTTTCCTTCGTTTTTGTGGTCGCCAACAATCACCCTCGGCACCATCTGGAGAGTGAGGTCAATGCGATCGCCCTTTTTCCAGCTACGTTCGATGTGCATGTAGCCGTCATCCTTACACTGCGTTGGCAGCTTTTTCCCGTTTACCGCTATAACCGCATTTTGGCACCAGGCAGGAATACGCAGCTTCATTACAAATGAGGTTTTTGCGAAAGGTTCAACTGTTATGCGAACATGGGTCTCGCCGGGGAAGAGGGTATCGGTTTTCAGACTGACTTGGGATTGATTGTGCAACGTCAACCTGGCAGTGCCTGCGTTGTAGAGGTTAACGACCACGCCGTCCACGTCGGTGGTCCAGGCAAACGTCGGGATGAGCGCCACCCCGCGAGGGCCGCTCGAAAGGCAGCAATGGCCATCCAGAGTGCTGCTGTAAGGTTTCTTGCCCTCCATCTGGACGTAATAACCCCAGGCCGAACCGTCGCAGCGTTGCGCGCCAAAGAGCTGGTTGAGGACCACGTGCTCGAGTTGTTCGGCAAAGCGCGCCTCGCCGGTCAGTCGTAGGAGTTGCGCGTTGAATTGCAGCCACGTGACAGTCACGCAGGTCTCGCCGACGTTGCTGACGTTCGGCAGATCATAATTGTCGTGGAACAGCTCTCCGTAGCTGGCCGCACCTGTGATGTAGAGCCGATTGTCCACAATGTCCTGCCAGGCATTCAAGCACGCCTGCAGGATTTGGGGCTCGCCTACCGTCCGATAATACTCCAGCGCGCCGTTCAGGCAGGAAAGCATCTCGTAGGCCTTTCCGTTGCCGACTTTATCCACTCGTTTAAGCGTCAGCAGTGTGGAAATAATCTTCGGTCCATTCGGTTGCTCCCACGCTCGCAGGATGTACTTGCAGAAATCCAGGTAGCGGGATTCGCCAGTCAGACGGTAAAGCAGGACCATCGGTTCCAACACACTCGTGGGCGCCATGCCGACGTGATACCCCGCCTTGAGGATGTCCCGCTTTCCTGGGGCATCGCCAAACGTATCGCACAGCAGGTCGCCCATCCGGCGACAGGCGGGCAGGGCAGCCAGGTTGCCGGTGTAACGCATGTAAGTGATAAGCCCGATGAGGTTATATTTGTGGGCCCAGACATCCCACTCAGTCCAGCGATCCTTGTCCAGGTAGGTGCCCAGGTACCCGTCATCGAGCTGGCACTTGATCAGTTCGGCTGCCACGTAATCGAGTTTCTCACGCAGCGCCGGATCGCCCGTGTTAACCCACGCCAGCGTGGCGGCATGCAACCATTTGCCCACGTGTTCGCCGTCCCACGCCTGTCGGCCCGGCCGCTTGCGATAGCCTTCCAACAGTCTGGCCGGATCCAGCTTTACCAGCCGGTTCGCTTCGTTAGCCTCGACGCGGCTCCCAATCCACCCCGTCAGGTGCACCCGGTCCGGGATCTGGAAGTCCTGTTTATCAGGAATATTTGGAATAATCTTTTCCGGCACGACCGTGATGGCAGATGCCTGTGCGATCAAAAGGGCGAAAAACAGGCCTTGAAGCGTTATTTTCATGCGTTGGGCCACGTGCGCGCGGTCAGGAGCGCTACGTTGGTGCTCATGACCTTACTGTAGGCCCGTGCCGTGAGAAAAGAGAAAACCTGAGGACCGCGACACGGAGCGACGGACATGGTTGCGCCGGGGCAGGGCACGCGGCCGGCAAAATCGTGTGGGTCGCCTGCCCATTGCATGGCGAATTCGCAGGGTGAGTTCCTTGAGAGCCGAATTTCGGTTTCCTTGCCTTGATGGTTCAACCGGGCAGGGTGGTTGATATGAAGTGTCTTCCCTCACCGATTCTGTGTCTGCCGGCTTTTCTGATTACACTCCTGGGAACTCGGCAATCAGAGCCGTTCTCGCGGAGAACTTACCAGCACAATAACACAGTTAATGTTGACATGAAAACACAGTTGGATTATACATAATAACACAGTTCATGGCTGAAAAATTCCAAACCAGGTTGGCAGAAGCCTTGCAGCGTGCTTCCACCGCCGCTCGTAAGCAGGTCTTGAAGTCTGCCCGATTGCAGCGCCCCGACCGGGAGTTGCTTGCGGATCGAGGGTATCTCCAGGAGATCTGCAAGGGCTGGTATCTCCTTAGCCGCCCGGTAGAGAAGCCCGGAGACATCACTGCCTGGTATGGTGCTTATTGGGATTTTCTGTCGGTGTATCTCGACGAACGATTTGGTTCCGATTACTGCCTATCGGCCACCTCTTCCGTGGATGCTCACATCGGCCCCAATCTCTTTCCTCGCCAGGTGGTTGCCCTCACGGCGCACGGGGGCAAGATGTTGCTCGAGCTGCCGCATAACACTTCCGTTTTGATATATCAGGACGCCAAAAACCTACCGAGGACGGTCGAAAACTTCCTGGGGGTTCGCGTGATGCCGCTGCCGATGGCACTTTGTCGCGTCCCTCCATCCTTTTTCGAGAACCAGCCGCTGAACGCCGAAATTGCGCTCCGGGCGGTAAGGTCCACCGACGATCTGACCCGAGTTATCCTGGAGAGGGATTCCCCAGGGCTGGCGGGAAGGTTCGCCGGCGCTTATCAGTTCCTGGGCGATCAAGAGAGGGCAGAACAGATCACCCGAGCGGTCGAGGCGGCGGGCATACGCGTTGAGCCGAAGAACCCTTTCATCAAACCAGCTCCTGTTTTTGCTGCCGCCACTCGCCTGGCATCGCCTTATGCCGGCCGAATTGAAGCTTTGTTCCGAACCCTTCGCGGTGATGTGCTGGAAACCTTCCCGGATATTGCGGCTAAGCCGGTCACGAAGCCGGAAGCCTACCTTCGGCAACTTGAAGCCGTTTACGAGCGCGACGCTTACAATTCGCTCTCCATTGAAGGCTACCGGGTCACGCCAGAGCTGATTGCGAAGATCCGCACTGGCGCCTGGAACCCCGACGGGGATCCGGGGGACCGCCAACAAATCGCGGCAATGGCGGCCAAGGGCTATTTGGAGGCCTTCCGTCTGGTGAAAAGCAGCGTGGCCCGTGTGCTTAATGGGGAAAAACCCGGCCGGGTTATTCGCCAGGACTACTCGGATTGGTATCGCGCCCTGTTCAGCGAGTCCGTTCGCGCGGGTTTGCTGGAAACTTATCACCTCGCCGGCCACAGGAACGCCCCGGTGTTCATCCGCGCTTCACGCCATGTTCCACCACCGCCTCAAGCCGTG
>JANXQE010000666.1 GCA_025356925.1 Limisphaerales bacterium
CAGCGCAATCAGGATCGCAATGATGGCGATCACGACCAGTAGCTCGATTAGGGTGAAGGCGTCCGAGAGCCCGATATTGCGGCGGTGAGCTGAATTGGGGACGTTCATGCGGTCAACGTTGCTGTGATTTGTGCGAATTGTGTCATGATATTTTTTCTTGTCGATATTAATAATGGCCGTGCACGCCGGCTGATTTCCGTTAAATTCTCGTGGCCTTTGGGCCGGCCTGCTGTAACGGTTAAGCCCCTAAACGCCTGTGGGTGTTTGCGCCGGGCGATTTCCAAAAAGCCGTGTCTTGACATAGCTGATCCACGCACGGGGTTTAGAAAACCAACCACCTGCAATAACCAACCAGCCGCCGGGCGCCTCAAGGATGACCTTATGTTATTGGCCGGGCTAGGCTACCGGTTTTAAAGGTCTACGCGGACGGCGTGCTCGCTAACGCCATAAATGTCCAGCGCTTGACAAAATTAGCGCAGCACCTGTCAGGAGCGCGTGCCATTCTCACTGAGGTGATCCGCCGGTCGTGAGGCGCCGCCGCCCGGTCAGCCGGGAATGACCTGGAAAACCGCTTCGGAATATCCGCTGGCAAGCCCAGCCGCACAGGGGTGCGGCGCGAAGTTGCTGAGGCTTTCCTGCAAGGATCGTCCGCTGCCGAAGGTGAAGATAAGAAGGACGCTTAGGTTGCGTACTCCTTTCGCCTAAGTACCAATCAGGGCGACCCCTAATTGTCAAAGCAAGCAGTCTCTCCTAATTTGTCTTCATGCAGACAACCTATGTTAGGCAGGCTTCCGAGCCCAGAAGCCAACTTAATAGTTCTTTCAGTCCCAGCCTGCCGGTGGCAGAGCCGGCGCTGCGGTCCCGTCCGTCGCTTTTCAAAGCCCGGCCGACGAACCATGGGAACGGGGACCGCGGTTTGATCGAGGCGCTGGTAGGTTCCAAGGTGTTCCAGGAGTATGAAAAGGCTTTTACTGAGGCTACGGGCATGCCGGTTGCCTTGCGGCCCGTTGAGACCTGGCAACTCCCCCACCACGGGAAACGGAACGAAGGCCCATTTTGTTGCCTGATTTCCCAGAAAAGCCGTGCCTGCGCGTCCTGCCTCTCGGTGCAGGAAACCCTGTCTGAGCTGGCTTCCGTTGAGGCGCACACGATGGGGTGTCCCAATGGTCTCTGTGACACCGCGGTGCCGGTTCGGTTGGGCGATCGCTTGATTGGATTTCTGCAAACCGGCCAGGTATTCCGCAAGAAGCCGAGTGAAAGCCAGTTTGAGCGCGCCGCGAAGCAAGTCACCGAGTGGGGTGTGGAGGCGGACCGCCAGACCCTGCGCGAGGCCTATTTTGCCAGCCGGGTTGTGCCGCCGAAACAGCACGAGGCGACGGTCAAGTTATTGACCATTTTTGCACAGCACTTGTCAATGCTCAGCAACCAGGTCGTGGTTCAGCAGGAGAACGCTGAACCGCCGGTCATCACGCGGGCCAAGGAATTTATCCAGGAGCACCAGACGGAGAACCTGCGGCTTGGCCATGTGGCCAAAGCCTGCAACACCAGCACGTTTTATTTCTGCAAGATGTTCAAGAAAGTCACTGGCATCAACTTTACCGATTACTTGTCGCGCGTCCGGATCGAAAAATCCAAGAACCTTTTGCTCAATCCCAACCTTCGCGTCAGCGAGATCGCGTTCGAAGTCGGGTTTCAATCGCTAACGCATTTCAACCGGGTCTTCAAAAAGATCCTTGGGCAGTCTCCGACGGAATATCGCGTGCAGCTACTGGGGACGCGCGCCTGAGGCTTCAAAGAAGATTGGCTTGGCGGACAAGTTAGCGGATAGTTCACGCGTTTGACGCATGAACGAATACGCCGGCATGACCAAAGCTCAGCTCATTGCGCGCCTGCGGGCCTTGGAGCATCCTTCCGAGCCGGCTGAGCCGGCCGTTAGTAAAAGGCCCAATGCCTCCTTGGGAATCCAGCCGGGCTTAAACGACACCGAGGTGCGTTTGCGGGCTATCCTGCAAACCGCGGTGGAGGGGATTATTACCATTGATGAACGCGGAATTGTGGAATCGATGAATCCGGCGGCGGAAAAAACGTTCGGCTTCAGTGCCCGGGAGGTGATTGGGAAAAATGTCAGCATCCTGATGCCCTCACCTTTCCGCAAGGACCACGACAGCCATCTGGCCAACTATCTCCGCTCGGGTCACGCCAGGATTATCGGAATTGGCCGGGAGGTTGTTGGCCAAAGAAAGGACGGGACCGTCTTCCCGATGGACCTGGCCGTGAGCGAAGTGCCCCTGGCTCAGCGCCGGCTCTTTACCGGATTTGTCAGGGATATCACCGAGCGGAAGCGGCTGGAGCGTGAAGTCCTTGAAATCAGTGACCAGGAACGCCGTCGGATTGGGCAGGATCTGCACGACGGCTTGTGTCAGCACCTGGCCGGGATCGAGCTGATGAGCCAGGTGTTGGAGCAAAAGCTGGCGGCCAAATCGAAGGTTGACGCGCCGCGCGCCGGCGAGATAGCGCGTTACGTTCGCGACGCCATTAGCCAGACCCGCTCTCTGGCTCGTGGGCTTTCTCCGGTCACGCTCGAGTCGGAGGGGCTGGCATCGGCGCTCCGGGAGCTGGCCGCCAATACCGAAAAGATGTTCGGTATCGCCTGCCGCGTTGAGTGCCTCGAAAAAGTCCCGGGCGTCCCAGCCGCTAGCGCAACGCATCTCTATCGGATCGCACAAGAGGCGGTCTCCAACGCGATCAAGCATGGCAAGGCGAACCAGGTGGTGATCCATTTGGAAGCCACCCCGGAACGCTTGCTGCTCCGCGTAATCGATAATGGCGGCGGAATTCCCAAAGTCTTGCCGCCCGGCGATGGGCTGGGCTTGCGGATCATGGGATACCGCGCCGGCATGGTTGGCGGTTTGCTTTCCATCGAGCCGGCCGCCGCCGGCGGGACCCTGGTTGCCTGCGCCGTGCCGTTGCGGAACTTCCCGATTGCCAGGGAGGGCGCAGTCTGAGCAAGCAGGCCCGCCGTGAGCTGGACAAAAACTCCGAGACATTCGACTGAGTTCAAAATCCGATTTCGATGAAAAAGACCGGAAATGTCAAACAGCGCATCCTGATCGTCGATGATCACCCAATGATGCGCGAGGGTCTGGCGCAGCTCATCGACCATGAACCGGATTTGGCAGCCGAATCGCAAGCTGAATCCGCAGCGCAGGCGCTTCAGATCATGGCCGGCTCTCTGCCGGATTTGCTGCTGTTGGATATATCTTTGCCCGACCGGAGTGGGCTTGAGCTCATCAAGGATGTCCAAACCCTCCACCCCGCGCTGCCGATTCTGGTGGTGTCGATGCACGACGAGTCCCTTTATGCCGAGCGTGTCCTGCGCGCTGGAGGCCGCGGTTACATCATGAAACAGGAGGGCGGCAAGAAGCTAATGCAGGCGATACGCCAGGTCCTCGATGGACGGATTTACGTCAGCGAAAAGATTTCCGCCAGGCTCCTGGAGACTTTTTCCGGAAACCGGGCCAAATCCCATTCGCCGGTGGAAACGCTTTCCGATCGAGAGTTCGAAGTGTTTCAACTGCTTGGCCAGGGCCAGGGCACGCGTCAAATAGCTAAACACCTGCATATCAGCATCAAAACCGTTGAGGTGCACCGCGCGAACATCCGCAAGAAGCTGGAGTTGACCACGGGCGGCGAACTCGTCCGCTACGCGATCCGCTGGAACGAGGCCGAGAAGCCTTAGGCTGGGGTTCAGCGGGTTTGCATGTTTCTTGCTCCCTGAAGACTGCCATCGTGGTCCTGTTCGACCACTTCGGGCCATCAGCGCAGTCGCACGGGGTGATGTTATTGAATGAAACAGGCCTTTCCGAAAGCTTAATGTCCACTGACACTAAGCTGGCTCGGTCTGTCCCGATTTCAGACAGATGCCAAGCCAGTCGGTTCATCGCCGCCCTCGTTTTGGGATTCATGATCGGTTCCACCGCGACGCCCCAATCGGGATTGAGTGCCCCGTTCGGAGGCAAAGTTTCTGGGTTTCAGCAGTCATATGCCTTATCAGGGCCACCGGCGCTGCCGGATGTTCCGGAGAGCGACCCATGCCAGGCGCTAACCGGGTTTGCTTTGCACCTTCCGGCGCTCGACCAACTCACTATGCTCGAACAGGGCTCGGTCGATCTGTTTTCCAGCCTCCCGCCTTCCACCGGTCTGGTGGCCTGGATGGGGTGCAACTTCCTGATTCTGTTCGGCGGCATGGCCGGCCTGTTGATCACCGGCTTGGCCTGGGTCGCCTCCCTACGCCGCCAGGTCCGCCGCCAAACCGCGGCCGTTCACGAGGAAAAAAACCTCCTCGCTGCGCTCATCGATCATTTGCCTGACAATGTTTACGTAAAGGACCTGGAAGGGCGATATGTCCTGACTAACCTCGCCCATGCCGAGTTCCACGGCGTTCCTTCTCCGCTCTATTTCCGGGGCAAATGCGGTGCGGATTTTTTGCCCTTGGAAGTGGCGCGAACGTGCGCCGAGGCTGACTCAAGCGTTTTTGCAGGTGGGGTAAGTGTTTTTGTCCGCGAGGAAGAACTCGTGAATGGCAAGGGCCAGGTCAAGTGTCTGGCCACCACCAAAATACCTTTCAAGGATCAAACCGGGAAAATCATGGGATTGGTCGGGTTCAGCCGCGACATTACCGAGGCCCGGCAGGCCGAAGATGCGTTGCGGGAAAAGGAGAGAGTGCTCTCGACCTTGATGAGCAACCTTCCCGGCCTGGCGTATCGTTGCCGCAATGACCAGAACTGGACGATGGAGTTCCTGAGTGAAGGCTGCCTGGAACTGACCGGCTATGCTCCGGTGGATCTGGTCGGCAATGCGTGGAAATCCTACGCCGGGATTATTCATCCTGAAGACCGCGAGCGCGTGGCCGAGGAGATCCAGAGCGCTCTCCGGGAACGAAAAAAATTCCAATTGCTCTATCGCATCATCCCCAAAGGTGGCGGCGAGAAATGGGTTTGGGAGCAGGGCTTGGGCGTGTTTTCGGCGGCCGGCGAGGTGGAAGCTCTGGAAGGTTTCGTTACAGATATAACGGAGCGTCGTCGCGCGGACGAGGCGCTGCGGGTGTCCGAAGAGCGTTTCCGCGCGATTTGGGAACACTCGATCGACGGGTTGCGCCTCACCGACCCGGACGGCCGGATCATCACCGTGAACGAGGCCTTTTGCCAACTGGTCAATCTCCACCGCGAAAAGCTGGTGGGGCAATTCTTCTCGGTCGCTCACTCGGGAGAGGATTCTGCGGGCAGCCTGCAAACTTATCTGGAACGGTTTCGAGCGGGCAAGATCGTCCCCCGCGCAACTGCCCGGATTAGGTTCTGGAACGGCGAAGAAAAGGACGTTGAGGTTTCCACCTGTTTTGTGGATCTCGGGGGTCAGGAGCGCACGGTCCTAAGCATTCTCCGGGACATCAGCGGGCGCCGTCGTGTGGAGTCGGTCCTCGCCTACGAGCGCGACCTCTTGACCACCCTCTTTGACAATCTGCCTGATGCCCTTTATTTCAAAGATCTCCAGTCCCGCTTCGTTCGAGTGAGCAAATCAAAGCTGGATAGCTCGTGGGCCATGGCGCTGACTCGGCACCGGCTTGGCACCGCGAATCAGGGTTTGTCCACGGCGAGCCAGGAGCCTGGTGACCTATCCGCGGCGAACGAAGACTTGCCCGCCCACCTCGCTAGTCGCCAGGCGTTCCCCGAGTACATCCTCGGCAAAACCGATTTTGACTTTTTCGACCCGGCGCGCGCCCGGGCCGCGTTCGAAGATGAGCAAGAAATCATCCGCACCGGCAAGCCGCTGATCGGGAAGGTTGAGCAAACGAATCATCTGGACGGACGGGTGACTTGGTCGCTTAGCACCAAGATGCCTTGGTTGGATAAAGATGGCCGGCTCATTGGGACTTTCGGCGTCTCTAAAGATATCACTCCCCTCAAGGAAGCGGAGGCCAGCGTCGAACTGGTTCACAAACAGCTTCTGGATGCCTCCCGCCAAGCCGGCATGGCGGAGGTGGCCACCGGCGTGCTTCATAACGTTGGCAATGTTCTCAACAGCGTCAATGTCTCGTCGACGCTGCTGGCGGAAAAACTAAGGCACTCCCGGATTCCAAGCCTGGCCAAAGTGGCTGACTTGCTCCGCGAACACTCCGCTCATCTCGGCGAGTTCATGACCACTGATGCCCGCGGCCGCCAATTGCCACTCTATCTCGAGCAACTCGCCGGGCGTTTAGCCGCCGAACAAGCCTCGCTCCTCGGGGAGGTCGGATGCCTCGCGAAGAACGTCGAGCACATTAAAAACATTGTTGCCATGCAACAAACCTATGCCCGACCGGCGGGCGTCACCGAATTAATCCAGCCCGTCGATGTGGTCGAGGACGCGCTGCGGATTAACGCCAGCGCCCTGGCCCGTCACCAGGTCCGAATTATTCGCGAATACGAACCACGTCTGCCCAGCCTAACCATCGACAAGCACAAGGTGCTGCAAATTCTGGTCAATCTGGTTAGCAACGCCGGACATGCTTGCGCGCAATCCGAGCGAGCCGAGAAGCGCTTGAGCGTGCGGTTGGCGACGGGCGATGAGCGTCTCAGGATCTCCATTTCTGACAATGGCGTCGGCATCGCTCCGGACAATCTCACACGGATTTTCAGCCTGGGTTTTACCACGCGTCCTGATGGCCATGGCTTTGGCCTGCACAGTGGCGCGTTGGCGGCCCGAGAGGTCGGCGGGGCGCTTCTTTCCCACAGCGACGGCCCTGGCCTGGGCGCCACGTTTGTCCTCGAGTTGCCTCTCCGCTCATAATCGTGCGCTCGGACATTCCCGGGCGCACCAACGTGCCCTTTGGCGAACGAAGCTCGAAACCCGAAGGCCTGATTCGAAAGCGCGTGCCGGAGTTCGGATTTCGACCTTCGGACTTCTTTCGGCCTTCGGATTTCCCCGTGCCGCAGCGGCCCTTTCCCCTTGGTGCGCGCTCTCCTCGATCCACCTAAACCTGCTAAGCTCTCACCAAAAGAGGGTGAACTTTTGCCAAAGCGAGTGAGGCGGGTTAAGTTCGCTGGCCGCAAACTGCTTTAGTTCGGATCAACCGGAGGCTGCCAGCCTCGGGCCTCGAGCCTTCAGAACACCTGCTGAGGTGGGCCACGCTGGCTCTCGGACCGCGAGGGAGGTTGAATCCGTTTACGCGATTAACACAGATTTGATCATGAATGTATCGACCGCTCAAAAGCCATTTAGCTCGTTGAACCGGCAACTCACGCGTCACCCGCTGGATGCTATCTTCGCCCCCAAATCCGTGGCGGTGGTCGGGGCCACCGAAAAAGTCGGGAGCGTCGGCCGCACCGTGCTGTGGAACCTGATGAACACTCCATTCGGCGGTCCTATCTACCCGGTCAATCCCACGCGGACGAGTGTGCTGGGCATCAAGGCCTACCCAAAGCTCTCGGTATTACCTGAGAAACCCGAGCTCATCGTGGTGACCACGCCGGCCATCACCATTCCGAGCATCATCAGCGAAGCTGCGGACCTCGGCATCCCCGGGGCCGTGGTGATCTCGGCGGGGTTCAAGGAAATCGGTGCGGCCGGTGTGGAACTCGAACGTCAGTTGCTGGCCCACGCCCGCCGCGGTAACCTGCGCCTGGTCGGTCCGAACTGCCTCGGGGTCATGAATCCCATCACGGGGGTGAATGCCACGTTCGCTGCCGGCATCGCTCGTCGCGGTAACGTTGCCTTCATTAGTCAATCGGGCGCTCTGTGCACCGCTGTGCTCGATTGGTCATTGCGCGAGGAAGTCGGCTTCAGCGCGTTTGTGTCCATTGGCTCCATGCTGGATGTCGGTTGGGGCGACCTGATCAGCTACTTCGGCGATGATCCGAGCACCAAAAGCATCGTCATCTATATGGAGTCCATCGGCGATGCGCGTTCCTTCCTCTCGGCGGCTCGCGAGGTGGCCTTGACCAAGCCGATTATTATTATCAAACCCGGACGCACCGAAGGCGCCGCGAAAGCCGCTGCTTCGCACACCGGTTCGCTCACTGGTTCAGATGACGTCCTCGAAGCCGCTTTCAAACGCTGCGGCGTCCTGCGGGTCAACAAAATCTCAGATTTGTTCCACATGTCGGAAGTCCTCTCCAAACAGCCGCGGCCCCAGGGAAATCGGCTGACCATCATCACCAACGCCGGAGGGCCGGGTGTGCTCGCGACCGACGCCCTGCTTACGACCGGAGGCGCCCTGGCCGAGGTTGCGAAAGAGACCATCGATGAGCTCAACAAATTTCTGCCCCCCGTCTGGAGCCATAACAACCCCATCGACGTCATCGGTGATGCCGGCCCCGACCTTTACGCCAAAACCCTCGAAGTTGCTGGCCGAGATCCCAACAGCGATGGTTTGCTCGTCATTTTGACCCCGCAAGCCATGACGGATGCCACCGCTACCGCCGAACGGCTCAAGGCCTTCGGCCACATCGCCGGCAAGCCCGTGCTGGCCAGTTGGATGGGAGGCAATGAAGTCGCTCCCGCCGAGGCGATCCTTAACCGCGCCGGCATTCCCACTTTCGCCTACCCGGATACCGCGGCCATGGTCTTCACCGCCATGTACCAGTACAACGAGAACCTTCGTGCCCTGTACGAAACCCCCGTTCCCTCCGCCGACCCGGCCGATATCGAATCGGGCCGCGCCAAAGCCAATGCGCTGATTGAATCCATTCGCAAAAGCGGCCGCACGATCCTCACCGAGGCCGAGTCGAAAGACCTGATGGCCTGCTACGGAATCCCGACCGTCGTCACCAAAATTGCCAAAACCGAAGCCGCCGCTGTAAAAACCGCCGCCCAAATTGGCTTCCCGATCGTCTTGAAACTTTTTTCCGAAACCATTACCCACAAAACCGATGTCGGCGGAGTGCAGTTGAATTTGAAGGACGAAGCGGATGTGCGCCGCGCGTTCAATGACATCAAGACCGCCGTTACCGAGAAAAAGGGAGTCGAGCACTTTCAGGGGGTCACGGTTCAGAAAATGATCAAGTTGACCGAAGGCTACGAGTTAATCCTCGGCAGCAGCATCGATCCGCAATTTGGCCCGGTCCTGCTCTTCGGAATGGGTGGCCAACTGGTCGAGGTTTTCCAGGACAAGGCGCTTGGCCTCCCCCCCTTGAACACGACCCTGGCCCGGCGGATGATCGAGACCACGAAGATCTATAAAGCGCTCAAAGGTGTCCGCGGCCGGAAGCCGGTGGACCTGGCTGGTTTGGAGAAGCTTATGGTGGGTTTTAGCCAGTTAGTTGCCGAGCAGCGCTGGGTCAAGGAAATCGACATTAACCCCCTGTTCGCATCCGGCGAGGACCTCGTCGCGCTGGATGCCCGGGTCATCCTGCATGATCCAAAAACGACCGAAGAGCAGCTCCCCAAACTGGCCATCCGGCCTTATCCAACGCAGTACGTCGAGAATTGGAAGCTGAAAGGCGGAACGCCGATCACCCTCCGTCCGATCCGTCCTGAAGACGAGCCGGCCATGGTCGGTTTTCACGAGGGGCTTTCCGAGCGCAGTGTTTATCTGCGGTATTTTGGACCGCTCAAACTTCAGCAACGTGTCGCCCACAGCCGGCTCCTGCGCATCTGCTTCAACGATTACGACCGTGAAATCGCCCTGGTTGCTGAGAGAAACCTCGGCAAGGGCCGCTACGAAATTCTTGGCGTTGGCCGCATGAGTAAGGTGCACGCGTCCGGCCTGGCGGAGTTCGCCGTCGTCGTCACCGACAAATGGCAGAATAAGGGTTTGGGGACCGAGTTGACCAAGCGGCTAATCGATATCGCCCGACACGAAAAACTCAGTCGTTTGGTCGCCTACACTTTGCTCGAGAATAAAGAGATGCAGCACATGTGCAAAAAGCTCGGTTTCGAAGTCCATCAATCCATGGAAGACGGCGAGTGCAGTATCGTGATGGATCTTTGACAGGATGGACAGGATGGACAGGATTATTTCCGGCCGGAGGCTTTAGTGAGGGATGAGTGCGAGGGGGGTGGCGCTCCCCTAAACCGAAGTCTTCATAACCGAAATTGAACCGCCAACCCATCATGGTGCGTGTCGCCATGGATTAGGATGAAGTTTCCGTCAGAGCGCGTTCGGCCGTAGGAACATCCTGTCAATCCTGTTCATCCTGTCTTCGGCTACGCACCTTTTGCCGGCTCGACTTTTCCTTTTTGGGACACGCATTCGCAAAAAACGGTTAACTTTTGCCAACCGCAGTGAAGTCCCCCAGGCAGCTTCCCTCCAAATTACGATGGTTCGAAAAAATGTGTTTCTATGACATCAAATAAATCACTTTCTGCTGAGACAAAGCCTGTCGTTTTCAAGACCCTCGACGGCAAT
>JANXQE010000684.1 GCA_025356925.1 Limisphaerales bacterium
AATATTGCCTGGGCCCGAAGCTTTAGCTCCGGGCCTAAATGGTCCATCATAAAGTAGCGCAGGGCAAGGCCCTGCGCTCCGCTCGCGGTTGCTACCGCCTCCGGTTGCTTACTATGAAACAGAAAGATACGGATTTCAGCGCCGAAAAGGAAAGGAAAATCACCCGGTCCTCAACCTGAAGAACGGCAAATTAACCCCCGAGAACGCAAAGCACGCAGAGGGAAATAAGGAATTCGGAAGCGGCGGAAGGGCATCTGAGGGGTTGGCCCTTGTTTTTCTAAACCTGTGCTCTGTGGGTTCTCTAGTGTTCAGAGACACAGGATCGTCAGCTTCCGGGGACCGTGCGCGCCCAGGACCAAAATGCGTTCAATATCGCCGGTGCGGCTGGGGCCGGTGATGAAGGAGATGAAGCTGGGATAACCTGGAGCGTAGGTTTTCTTTAGGAAAGCAAACGCCTCGGGCAAATCGCCCAGCAATTGGCGACTCTGCGCCAGGACGACGTGATGCGGTGGCAGCACCGAAAGCGCGCGACCGCCGGCGCTGCGGCTGGTTACAAGCACGCTGCCGGTTTGCGCCACCAGGGCATCACACTCGGTAATCGCAACGCTGCAGCTTTCCAGCTCGGCCACATCGTAGCCGCCGTCAGTCCGGCAGGTTGGCAAGGCAAGCTGTCCGCAAGCGAAATCGGTCAGTTCGCCCGCGTGCGTTCCCACCTTCTTCCAACCTTCGGCCTCGCGCAATTCGAGAAGTCTCTCCGAGAGTTCGTCCCGGCTGGCTACGAGGTGGAAGTCTGCCTTGAGCGCGGCCGCATTCGTGCGAAACAGCTCCAAGCGCTCCTGGAAAGTGTATCCCACGAGCGGAAGCCATTGGCGAACCCCCGAACTACCCCCGCCCGAACCGGCCGGAGGGTGCGTCACGCTGTCCTGTGCATGACCTGGCATCGGCGCCCGAACGGTCAGCGCCTCCCGGATGCGGGCGAGAATGTTTTCGCGTTCGCTCATGTCATTTTCCCAGCTGACGACCCCGCCAATATTCCTTAAAGGTCTGCCGCGCGATAGGCGCCAATTCACGGGTTTTCGTCCAGGCCCGTGCGGGATCCAGCGGGCCGCCTTTCACCCAGGGATGGAACCGCTGCAACAGCCGTCCCGCTCGTTTCGCCAGCCCGTAAGCCCATGGCCGATTGATCACGAAGGCAAAGAGGCGAAACGCCAGTTTTTCAGCAAAACCGGGTTGTTGCCGGGCGGCATTCCGGCGGTTGTGGAGTAAATGATGGTGCAGGTTGATTTTGACCGGGCAGGTTTCGGTGCACGCCCCGCACAAGGAGCTGGCGAAGGAAAGGTGTTTCCATTCCTGAAGCCCGCGCAGGTGAGGCGTCAGCACCGAACCGATCGGCCCGGAGTAGGTCGTGCCATACGTGTGGCCGCCCACGTTCTTAAAAATCGGGCACACATTCAGGCAGGCGCCGCAGCGAATGCAGTGCAGCGAATCGCGCTGCTCAGCATCCGCCAGGAGTTCCGTCCGACGATTGTCCAGAAGCACGACGTGGTATTCGTCCGGCCCGTCGGTCTCGCCCGGTTGGCGCGGCCCCCCGTAGAACGAGTTGTAACAGGTTAAGGCCTGGCCAGTCCCCATCGTCGCGAGCATGGGAAGAAACAGCGCGAGGTCCTCGAATCGCGGCAGGATCTTCTCGATCCCCATCAAGGTGACCATCGTTTTAGGCAACGCGGCACTCAGCCGGGCATTTCCCTCGTTTTCGGTAATCGAGATCATCCCGGTTTCGGCAATGCCGAAATTTGCGCCCGTGAAGCCGACGTCTGCGGTAATGTATTTTTGGCGCAACACGCGTCGGGCGATCAGCGTGAGCTCCTCCGGACTATCGGTCGGCGCGCTCCCGAGTTCGCGGGCGAACACCTCGCTGATCTCTCCCCGGGTCAGGTGCATCGCGGGAAAGACGATGTGATAGGGCGTCTCTTTCCGGAGCTGCACGATGAACTCACCCAGGTCGGACTCGACCACCTCAAACCCAGCCTGGTCCAGCGCGGCGTTGAGGTGGATTTCCTCGGAGGTCATCGCTTTCGATTTGACGATGCACTTCGCCTTTTTCTCACGAATGATACCCAGGATTATCTCGCGCGCTTGAACGCCCGTGCTCGCCCAGTGAACTTTTGTGCCGCGGCTCTCCAGTTTCTCGACAAACTGCACCAGGTAGGCGTCCAGATGATTGATCGCTTCCCATTTGGTTTGCGCGGCCGCCTGGCGCGCCGCTTGCCAATCCTGGAAGCCCGACTTGGTCTGGTCGCGCACGACCTCGTATTTTCCGAGGGCTGTTTGGATCAAGCCACGGTGGCGGAGGTCGGCCGTGAGCCGGCCGGCCTGAAGCTTAAACTCCTGAGCCGCCGTCTTCATGTCTGGCTAAGAATCTCGGCCAGGTGCAGGGTCTTCAGTTTGGCCCCCTGCCGATCGAGCAAGCCTTGCAGATGCATCAGGCAGCTTGAGTCATTGGACACGATATAATCCGCGCCGGTTTCCTGCGCGGCCGCACACCGCACGTCGCCCATGGCGGTGGAAATCGTGGGAAACTTGGCCGCAAAGGTCCCCCCGAATCCGCAGCAGGTTTTCTCTTTCATCTCCACCAACGTGAGCCCGCGCACCTGCGCCAACAGCCGGCGCGGTTGCTCATACGTGCCGAGCTCGCGCAAGCCGTGACATCCATCGTGGAAAGTGACTTTGGCCTGAAACCGCGCGCCGAGATCCGTGACGCCAAGTTTCCTCACGAGGAAATCCGAAAACTCGTAGCACTTTTTGGAGAGTCGTCGCGCCGACTCAGCCTGCGGCGTGCCGGCGAACAACTCGGGATAAAACACCTTCAGCATGGCCCCGCACGAGCCCGAGCCGACCACCACTACCTCCGCCTGTTCCAAAGTCTCCAGAGTCTTGCCGGCCACGAGGCGAGCCTCATCCCAGTAGCCGGAATTGTAGGCGGGCTGGCCGCAGCACGCGATGGCTTCGGGACATTCGACCGTGTGCCCCAGCCGCTCTAAAACCTCGACCATACTAATCCCCGCTTTAGGGAACATCAGGTCGATGAAACAGGGGATAAACAAGGTGACTCGCATACGGTTAGTTTGGTCCCCGGAGTTCGGCCGGGCGCGATGCTCCGAACGACATCTTTGCTCAATCGCCGCGCGGCGTGGCATACGGAGGCCCGCCCGCCGATGAGCACCGCCTGGTCGCCCTCCGTGTGAATCGTCCAGAGGAAGAGTCGGCTCGGGGTTCGTGATCCGCGCTGCCTCCCATCGCGAGGTATTGGAGGAGGATCTTTTCCGATTGCGGGAACTCGTCAGCGGGTTCGTCCAAGGTCATTTGCCCGTAAGTCTAGGCCGACCCGCCAAGGGTTTCAAGCAGGTTACGCGCACTGTGCGAGCGACGACAAAAGGTTCTGGAGCCCCAGGAAGGGCGTTGCATACCAGCCCGAGGCAAGCGGAGCGCCGCCCCGGGTGACAAACCCAAAATGATTCCCTTCTCTTTTTTCCAATCTGGCTTGGCGTG
>JANXQE010000703.1 GCA_025356925.1 Limisphaerales bacterium
CAATCTGGTCATCGGCCTGTGCGCGCTGGACGCCGCGCGTCAGAACAAATCCACTTCCTATCTGCCACGTTTTCGCAGTGCGGCCCGAAACAATCGCCACTTACCAATCGACTTAGTCAGTCGTCCGCTCCTGGATAAGCACTGAGGGTTACCTCTGGTCTGAACAGCCGTCCGCTACACTCCACTTCGCTCTGAGCCAGGCGGACTTGCCTAGCTTTAAACCCTGCCCCCCCATCTTCCCAAAAAGATCCCACACCGTGTCGTCTCTAGGAACCCCCTCACCTTCTGAGTAGCAAAAGCTCAGATTATGCTGGGCAGCAGCATTTCCTTTTTGAGCCGCTATCCGATACCAGCCCGCGTGCACCACCTTCCGCCGGCACTTACGATTATCGGTTTTCCAACACGGGACCTAACCAGCAAATCTTTGTGCCCGACGCCGGCCAAGCGCCTCGCACACCGCAGCTCCGCATGAAAACGGTAACCCCACTCTCGCAAAAGAAAAGCGAGACCACCTCGTAACGCCGACCTTTGAAACTTCGGGCTTTCCGGCCGGTTTGCCAGGTGAATTCAAGCAGCTCGCACTTGAGATCGAATCTTCCTTTGGAGTCGCCCCGGACTCGGTTCTTGGCCCCGAGCTGGTCGTGGCCCGTGCCGCTATTGGTCAGTGCTCCGTGTTAAAAAGCCGATTGTTTGGGTGTGCGGTCACCGCCAGCCTTTCGGCTGCGGCCGTGTGCGAGGGGACCCCGGGTCTTGCCGAGCACATCGTTCATGCGATGAGCAGCCCTTTGTGGGACGAACAGGAGAATCGCATCGACGCGCTGGCCAACTGGCCGGTTCCGGTGGAAACGGCGATTCAACAGACCGTCGATGAGCGAGATTCTTTCTTTGGGGAGAACTCGGTCCGGGACCCCGAGATCGAACGCTCTTTCGAATTAAGAATTCGAGCGCTTCGTAATGCTCAGAAATGGCAGCTGGTCTGTGAGAATATCCCTGCCGGCGCACTTTGGCAATGTGCAGCCGCTAGCTCTGGGCTTTTTGCTATTTATAGCGATCGTTCTCTGAGCCGTTTGCTTGCCGCCAAAGCTGCGGGTGGGCGGGATTTTCACTTGCTTATGCGCGCGGCGCAGGGCCGGAGCCCGGACCCGCAGGCGCTTAAAATCCCGGCCGACCGGCTTCCGGTCCGACCGGTGGTCGGCTGCTTTTTTTCGTGTGGCCAACGGACCGCGGCCCGGTTGATCACCTCTGTCGAACCCGCCGTCCGAGACTTCACTTCGCACGTCCTTTTTTGCTCCTGGAAGGCAGCGAATTCGAGTCAGCAGATCACAGGTCGGCTGCGAGTGCCACCCGCGTGGTATTCTCGAATTAGCGCCTTGCTAGAGATGAGAAACTCAGAAAAGTCGAGGCTACTTACCCTTTCAAAAAAAGCCGAGGAGCTGTTGGACCAGTACGCCCAAGAGATGGGGCGAGCCATGCTCGAAAAAGGCGAAAGCGTTCGATGCGCCGTCGTTCAGGCCACGGCGATAGGCATAATTTTGCATGAATGGAATCGGCCCTCAGCGACGCAGATTTCAGACGATACTATGGCGCGGGCTCTCGCCGCGAATCGTTTTCTAATCGATCAGAGCCAAACCACGGCGCGGTTGATCATCGCCGGCAATGAGGAAAGGGCACTCCTGGCCAAAGCCGCGAGCTTGTGGGACACGCTGCAATCCTTCGGCGGACCTGTGGTGGAAAGGGAACTCTATCGAAGTTGCGCCAACAATCGCAAATCCGCTCATTCGGCAGAACTGGATCTTCTGCTAAAGAATGGTTATGCGCGACGCCTTGAGGACGGAAGGCTTCAGATTGTGAGCCGGCCGCCGGGGGCGCGGCCATGAGAACAGAATGCTCGAGACCAGGTTTAGTGTCGGTAGTGGGCCCAGCCGTTGCCCTAAACGCTGTCAGAGAAAATGAAAGCAACCTTGTCAGTTGTCAGTTTGTCAGTGATGGAAAATGATGGAAAATGCCAAATCGGCGACTTGGAGGAATTCAGTCCAGGTCTTGGCAGATGATTTTTGATTGAACCATGAATTCTGTGGTAATTTCCAGGCTTGTGCAGGTGTTTCCACCGGACAGCCCGTACTTTCGGGTGGCGTTCCATATTACGGTGGGCCGCCCGCCCCCTTTCGTGCCCGAGCGATTGCAGGTCCTGTTGAACGATCCGGCTCTTTTGGGCAACATCGCCCACTCATACGCGGGAGCCGAGTTATCTTTACCCGGTTTCGATTGGGACCCGGTCGTCCAGCGTGCCTACGCCCACTTCTTGCACCCGGAATGCGGCGACGACCCGAATCTGCGCCTGGCATTCCAGCTTCAATTCCCCGAGCACCGGCGGGAGCGCGACGTCATCCGCGGTCTCCTGTGGGCCGGTGCGACGGACGAGTTCATTGCCACTTTCTTTGGCTTTGACGCCGAGGTTGCGCATCTTTTCGAGCGTCTTTTCTGGCAATGCCGTGATCGTTTTGGCGAGAAGTGGTACTTTGCGCAATTGCTAAACGGGCGCCGGGCTTCCGGGGCAAATGAAACGGATGGACTGAAACTGCTCCAGGTCGCTCGCACGACCCGCAGTCCGGAGGCGGTTTTGGAGGCTGCAGACCTGGATTGCGCCGGTGGTCCTCAAAATGACGATCATCTTGCTTTGCAGCTTGAAGAAAATCTCCGTGAGCTGGCTGCGCTCGGCGACTCGCAGGCTCTCTCGCTGCTGGACCAGTTTTTGGAAGATCACCTCAGTCAGGCGATTACAGATGATCTGACTAGTTATTGCATGGACCCGAACGTGCGGGCGCGCATCCGAGAACTCGTGAAAGCACGCGTGCGTGAGTACATGGACGCTCAACCCGAATTCACGGGTAAATCACCGGACGATTCCAAATGACCGCAACGGAACTCCGAACCTTGGTACAACGCCTTTTTGAAGAAAATCGTCTTGGCCCCGTGTACAGCGCAGCCGGCCGGCGGATTTCTCTGGGAGAACTGGAACAGCGGGCGCTGGATGATCCTGGCTTTGCCGGCCAGCTGGTTCAGTGGTTTTCTGACGCAGGTGAACTTCTGCCGAGCTTCATTAGCCGACCAGCCTTAGTGCGTGCCAACCGGTTCCTTTTGACCCCGGACTCATCTGAGATTGATCTCGTAGTCGCGTGGGCCTACTCCCTCAACTTAGCAGCCAGTGCAGCTCAATCGGACCTGCTGCGGGCCATTGTACTTTGTCCGGACCAGATGCCGGAATCGGCGGCGGAGCTACTGGGGATAGACCCGGAGGTCGTCAGCTTGTTTATCGAACTGTTCTGGGATGTCGTGGAGCGTAGACAAGCGGCGTTTTTCATTCCTCGACTGCTCCGGCGCAGGCGGTCCGTGGATTCTTCGAGGGCTTGGCGTCGGGACGGACGCACCGTTGATCTCCTGCAGGTCGCCCACGAAATGAAATCCGTGGACGCCGTTCTGGCGGCGGCTGGGATTTCGAAATTGGATTGCGCCCAGAGCAAATCGCTCCTGGCCCGCCGCCGCTCGCTTCGTCTGAAATCTGTGGCGGCAAGCGTTGCGCTCGGCCGGATCAGCCAGCGGCAGAATCCACACCTCAAAACTGTGCTACGGCAAATCGCCGCGCGCAGGCACGTCCAAACCAACGCGAAGAACGAGCCGGACATTTCCCCGGCCGAATCGGTGCAACTCGTTATCGATCAGATGAGAGAGGCCACATCGTCACCAAGTACCATTGAAGCCACGTCAATAAACGATGAGGAACTGTGAACAGAACCCGAAGAGCAGACGGTCCGCGGTGCGAAGATTGGGGGCTCGTCGACGAGACCGCCGCAGGACCAAAAGCTGTCGTTTGAGCAGGAAGTTCTCTGCGAGAACGGCTCTGATTGCCCGAGTTCCC
>JANXQE010000728.1 GCA_025356925.1 Limisphaerales bacterium
CTCGGTTGGAAGTTGACCTCCTCCCAGGTGTTTTGGCCGACGTCCGCGATGAACAGATCGCCCGTCTTTCGGTCGAAACTGAACGTCCACGGATTTCGCAGGCCGTATGCCCAAATTTCCGTTTTGGCGCCCTGCTTGATCTTAGAGAAGTCGAGCTCGGAAACCCCGAAGAGGGTCATCTGTTTGAGTTCCGCCGCTTTCACAAACGGATTGTCCTGGGGCACGGAATATCCGCCTGCTTCGTTCACCTTGATGCGGAGCATCTTTCCCAGCCAGGTGCCCAGGTTTTGGCCGTTCTCCAAAACATCTCCCTCCCATCCGCCGTCGCCGACGCCCACGTAAAGGTAACCGTCTGGCCCAAATTTCATTTTGCCGCCGTGATGATTCGCGTAGGGGAAGTCGATCCGCATGATTGGTTTGGCGCTGGCCATGTCGGCCTTGTCCGGGTCGTCCGCGGAGACTTTGTACTGGACGATGAACGTGGAGCCGTTGAACCACATGTCGGCGTAGCTGATATAGAACAGCCCGTTCTTCTTGAAGTCAGGGTGGAACTCGATGCAATAAAGCCCCTCCTCCAGGAATTGGAAGAGCGTGTTGGCGGTGTTCTCAAAGAAGGGCTCAGGCAGGACCTTCCCGTCCTTAATGATCCGGATCCTGCCCGGGCGTTCGCACACGAACAAACGGCCGGACCCGTCCCTCGGACTGGCGATATGGATGGGGTCGACAAAGCCGCTGCCGGCTTCCACCAGTTGGATCGGAACACTCCGGGAGAGTTTGCCTCCCGGTCGAGCAATGGGCACATCCGGTTGGGTGGCAGCGTGGAGCAATGAGGAGCCTAACAACAAGGCGCCAGCGATTCGGGCAAGGGAGTGTTCCATAGGCAGCAGTGGGGCTTGTTTGGTTAATGAGCCGAACTTAGGAGTTTGCCGTCGGCTTGTCAATTCAGGGCGATGGAGGAATTCCGTTCTCCAGCGCGTCGCGTCGTTTTACTTTGCGGAGCCCGGGCGATGAGCGGCAAAAAAGCGCTCGCCAGCATGACGACCGCGACGGCCATCAACGCGGCCCGATAGGTATTGGTCCGGTCTTTGACTTGCGCGATCAGCAGGGGGCCAAGCACTCCTCCGGCGGACCAGGCGCTGAGCATCAGGCCATACACTTTTCCGGCATGCTTCGAGCCGAAGTAATCCGCGGCCAAAGCAGGCATGGTTCCGAACCCGCCACCGTAGCAGAGCGCCACGGTGATCATCAGGACCGAGAGCAGGCCGAAATCGCGCACTGCGGTCATGACAAAAAAGAGCGCCGCCTGAAGCAGGAACATAATCAGGAAGACGTGGCGCCGTGTGATCTTGTCCGACAGCCACGCCCAAAAGAGCCGGCCAACGCAGTTGGCGACGGAAATAAAAATGACGATGCGGGCCGCGAGCTCCTTCCTAACGCCCGTGATCTCCTGCGCCATCGGGGCCGCTTGCGAGATCAACATCACTCCCGCGGTCACATTCAGAAACAGAATTGCCCACAGCAGATACCATTGCCAGGTCCGCAGGGCCTCCGGCAGAGCGTAATCAACCGCGGTCCGCTGTTTGGTCTCCGAAGCGTTCGGCTTCCAGCCCGGGGGCGCGAAACCCGCCGGGGCGACTTTGTATTGCTGCGCCGCGCCCACCACCAGGAGAAGATAGACCACGCCGAAAACAATAAAAGTCGGGTAGAGACCGACTGCCTTGATTAGGCTCGGCGCCACGAGCGTCGTGAGCACCGCGCCGCCGCCAAAGCCAGCGACGGCCAGACCCGTGATCAAACCGCGTTTATCTGGAAACCATTTGATGAGGGTGGCCAGTGGAACGATGTAACCCAAGCCCATCCCCAGGCCGCTCATTAGACCGTAGGTGAGGTAGAGCCCCCACAAGGTTGGGAGCAAGCCCGCACCGATAAAGCCGGCCCCGTAGAGCAGGCCAGATAACGTAGCCACCCAACGCGGCCCCCATTTTTCGAGGAGTGTGCCACCCAGAATCGCGCCGAATCCGAGCGCTACTAGAGCAATGCTAAAGGTCAGAGTGATGTCCGTCCGGCTCCAGGTCGGGTGCGCCTTGGCGAGCGGGGCGACAAACAGGCTCCAGGCGTAAATGGCGCCGAGCGCGAGCTGCATGATCACACCCGCTGCGGCAATGGCTCGGCGGTTTACCTCTGCCGCAGGGTTCTTCTCGGTGACCGAGGGGGTACGGGTGGTCATATGGAATGAGCGATTATTGGCTGACCGCCACCCAAGAGCAAAGCTTTACCTCGAGCACGAGTGTGTCGCTCCTTCCCTCCTCCAACGCTGGCCCCACTTCCTCGAGTGGCCGGACCCCGCGCTTGATCCGTCCCGCGTCGATAAACCGTCAACGCTGACAAAAACAGCATGCACGGCTCTTCGAGGGGGCTTTTGTTCCTCGAGGCCCTGGATGGCTGGGCGCTCCACGAATTTTACTCAGACGGGTGAGTGGATTCATATTGCTTACCAATAGGAGAAGGGGTATTCTCACTTGCATGAGCAGTAAAGCGGATGTGTGGCAGGGAACGTTGGCTTTGATGGTTTTAAAAACACTCGAGCGCGCCGGCTCGCTGCACGGATATGGGATTGCTCGCCAAATTAGACGAACGAGCGCCGATCTGTTGTCGGTCAACTATGGCACGCTATATCCCGCGCTGCTCAAACTCGAGCAGGAAGGGTTCATCGCTTCGGAATGGGGCGTGTCGGACAACAATCGGAAAGCGAAGTATTACCAGTTAACGCGCGTAGGGCAGAAGCAGATCGAGAAAGAAACGCAGGAATGGGAGCAAATGACAGCCATTCTCGCGAGGTTCCTGAACCCGGCGGAGGGCCGGGCATGAGCAGGCTTCGCGGATGGATTATGAGGGTTGGGGGCCTGGTCAACCGGCGGCGCAAGGACCGCGAACTTGAGGAAGAGATCGAAAGTCACATCCAACTGCACGTCGACGACAATCTTCGAATGGGCATGACGCCCGAGGAGGCGCGGCGGCGGGCGATGATCCGGCTTGGAGGGATCGAGTCCACGAAGGAGGCCTGCCGGGATCAACGTGGCCTGCCGGTGGTGGAGACGCTCTGCCAGGACATTCGATACGGCGCGAGGATGCTGTGGAAAAACCCTGGTTTCGCAGCCGCTGCGATAATCACGCTCGCGTTAGGTCTTGGGGCCAACACCGCGGTATTCAGCCTTCTCGACGCGGTGATCGTGCGGCCGCTCCCGTTCCGCGCTCCCGAGCGCCTGGTCTGGATCTCAAACCCGGTTGCCGGCGAGGGTCTTCCGGGGCTGACTCGCCGGGCAAATTTTCTGGATTGGAAGGAGTCCAATCGCTCCTTTGAGAATCTCGGAGCGTACATCGGATTCTCTGACCGGATGAGTTACACACTTTCGATCCACGGCGAGCCGAGCCGCGTGGCCGGAGCGCTGATCACCGGGGGCTTTCTCGAGACGCTGGGGACGATGCCCCAGCTTGGACGCAGCTTTGTTGCGGAGGAATGCCAGCGAAATGGGCCGCGAGCCATCATCCTGACTGATCGATTCTGGAAGGACAGGTTTGAAAGCGATCCCCGCATCGTTGGAAAATCGGTGACTCTCAATAACCAGGCCTGGCCAGTGGTGGGGGTTCTGCCAGCGTCATTCGACTTTTCCTGCACGTTCACTCCAGGGGCCACTGCCGCGGATTTTCTTCACCCGTACCAGGACACGCCGCGCTACGATAACTGGGGCAACATGATGGCCGTTGTCGGACGTTTGAAACCGGACGTGTCAGTGGCCGCCGCACAGGCGGGGCTCGACCTTTTGAACCAACAACTGCAGGCAGCTCACCCCGAGCGCGGAAGGTTTGGAGCGCGGGTGACGTCCTTGCGAGAACACGTGAGCGGATCGTTCAGACGCCCGTTCATCGTGCTGGCTTGCGCCGTGGCGTGCGTGCTGCTGATTGCTTGCGCGAATCTCTCCAACCTTCTGCTCGCGCGCGCCGCGGCACGACGAAAGGAAATCGCTGTTCGCGTGGCCTTGGGCGCAGGTCGTGGCCGCTTGATCCGGCAACTGCTGACCGAGAGCCTGCTACTTTCCTGTTCTGGCGCCCTGCTGGGGCTGCCAATTGCCTATCTGGCAACGGATGCCGTGGCACACTCGGGATCCTTCAACATCCCGCTCCTCCAAAGCGCCCGAGTGGATACCGCCGCCCTGGGTTTTGCGGCGGTGCTTGCGTTCGCTGCGGCATTGGCATTCGGTCTCGCTCCCGCGCTCCAGTTGTCGCGGGCAAGCCGGCACGAAGATTTGAAAGGGGCCGGTCGCGGTGCTGATCCCGCACGGGGCGGGTCCAGAATTCGTCAATTACTGATTGTTTCTGAGGTCGCGATGGCCTGCATTCTTCTGGTCGGCGCTGGTTTGTTGATTCGGAGTTTCGCCAGGCTGCTGCAAGTCGATCTCGGTTTCAGACCGGCGCAGGCTGCTGCCTGGCGCATCGTACCCAACCGCGATTTCGCGACCCGTCAACAGGAAGTCTCCTTTTATAAGGAACTGGTCGAACGAGTGAAGTCTCTGCCGGACGTTGAGTCCGCCACGTTGGCGGCGACGCTTCCCTTCGAGCTGAATGATGTGGCCCGTGTCCGCCCGGTCGCCGGTGGTGATCAGCCAAGCCAGATGTCCACGGTATTTCTGCGCGAGGTGGGTGGAATCGGGTATTTCACGACAATGGGAATTCGCCTGCGAGCCGGCCGGGATTTCAGCGCGGATGACGCGGCTTCAACCCCAAAGGCCATCGTAGTGAATGAAACACTGGCCAGAACTTTTTGGCCAGGCCGGGCTGCGATCGGCCAACTGCTGGTGCTGGAAAACCCGCCCGATCCGCCGGTCCAATGCCAGGTTCTCGGTGTCGTGGGCAACGTTCCCCAAAGCGCGCTGGAACAGGCGGCTGGACCGGAAATGTATATGTTCTCCTGGGGCGGCCGGGAGCTCATCGTGCGAACCCGCAGCACGTTGGCGGCGGCCGGACCGGCCGTGCGCGCGGCCCTGCGAGATTTCAACCCCAGCATGGCCGTGGATGAATTCAAGCCGCTTGAAAATGTGGTCGAAAGTATCCGTTCCCCAAAACGACTTGTCGCTTTGCTGCTGGGTGCATTCTCATTGCTGGCGTTGCTCCTGGCCTCGATCGGCATTTACGGAGTCATCGCCTACTCGGTCAGCCAACGCACGCGCGAGATTGGCATCCGGCTCGCGCTCGGCGCGCCACGCGATGCGCTATTGGGACTCGTGATTTGGGAGGGAATGAGCTTAACCATCCTGGGTTGCGGGATCGGATTGAGTGCCGGTTGGATTCTGACGCGAATCCTCCAGGCGTTGCTTTTTGAAGTGAGCCCGACCGATCCGATAGCGTTTGCTACGAGCGCGGTGCTGCTTCTGGGGGTGGCATTTGGCGCCTGTTGGCTGCCCGCGAGGCGGGCCGCGAAAGTCGATCCCATGGTGGCACTGCGCGATGAATAGGGAACCAGGTTTCGACCTGTGAGTCGGATTTCCACCGAAATGATTGGGGTGGGTTTTGAACTCCGCGCGGCGTTCTGCAGCCGACAAGGTTATGCCCGGCGGGAGCCTTACCCAACCGTTCTCCGGCGAAGGCAATTGGAAATTGGCATGGCGCAAACCGTTCCCTATCTTTCAGCCAGTGGAAAGCATATTGGCAAAAGCGTTGGGGCAGGATTCCGGTCAGTTGGCGGTCGCGGAAAAGCGTGATCTCCTGGAACGCCTCATGGCGCGGCTGGCCCATGAGATCCGCAACCCGCTCAGCTCGCTGGACATCCACGTGCAATTGTTGGAGGAAGACCTCGGGGGCCTGGTGCCGGCGATGCGCGGACAGTTAAGCCCGCGCCTGGAGATCATCCGCGGCGAGTTGCATCGCCTGGAAAGTATCGTGGACAATTTTTTGCGCCTGGGCGGCCCTTCAGAACTGGACGTCGAGCCGGTGGAGGTTGTGAAAATTGTCAACCATGTCTGCGATTTACTGCGACCGGAAGCGGCCGCGCGCGCGATCGTGCTGGCCACGCGGGTGGAACCGGCTCTGCCTTTGATCCTGGCGGACCCGGTGCGCCTGACCCAGGCGCTGATTAATTTAGTGATCAACGCGATGCAGGCCGTCGAACGCAATGGCCATATTGAAGTCAGCGCCGACCTGGTTGAGGCGGCCGTTCTGCTCAAAGTAACCGATACTGGACCGGGCATCCCGCAGGAGAAACTCGCGTCCATTTTTGACCCTTATTTCACCACCAAAGCGGAGGGAAATGGGCTGGGGCTTTGGATTGCGCAACAGATTGTGACGGCTCACGGCGGCAGTATCCAGGCCCAGAACGGGACCTCGGGTGGCGCAATCTTCGCGATGGCCCTGCCGATTCACAGAGAGCAGGCGTCTCGTGGATAAGTCTAAGGTTAAGATTTTGATCGTCGACGACGAGCAGGGCCTTTGCGCGGGAATCCAGGAAGCGCTGCGGAGGGAAGGCTACGTGGTGGACGCCGCGACCGATCCGCAGGCGGCGTTGAAACTTGCCCAGGATCGGCTCTATAACCTGGTCATTTCTGACCTTAAGATGCCTGGGCTAAGCGGCCTGGAGCTCATGACCCAGGTGCGAGCCCGCCACCGCGATACTCTGTTCATCCTGATGACCGCGTATGGCACGGTGGAAAATGCCGTCGAGGCAATGAAACAGGGTGCCTATGACTATCTGCCCAAACCCCTCGACCTGAAACGGCTCCGCGCGCTGGTGCAGAAATCGTTGGAATTTCAGGCGGTGGTGGCGGAGAACAGCGAATTGCGGCTGCGTTTGCAGACACGCGTTGAGCCCAGCCTGCTGGTGGGGGAGAGCGAAACGATGCGGGCAGTGGGCCGGCTCGTCGAAGAGGTGGCCAACAGCGACGTGACCGTGCTGATCGAGGGAGAGAGTGGGACGGGCAAGGAGATTGTGGCCCGCTCGATTCACGTGCAAAGCGATCGGCGCGACCGAGCCTTCATTTCGGTCAATTGCGCCGCGCTGGCGGAGCAGTTGTTGGAAGCCGAGCTGTTCGGCCATGTCAAAGGCGCCTTTACCGGGGCGGTGGCCAACAAGCCGGGCCGATTCCAATTGGCCGACGGCGGGACGCTTTTCCTGGACGAAATCGGCGACCTCTCACCGAAAGGGCAGGGGGACTTATTGCGCGTGCTGGAGGACGGCGCGTTTCGGATGGTCGGGGGCTCGGAGTTGATCCGGGTGGACGTGCGGGTGATCGCAGCCACGAACAAGAATCTGCAGGAGGCAGTGCGGGACCTGAAGTTTCGCGAGGATCTGTTCTATCGACTGCAAATCGTCCCGATTCTTATGCCACCATTGAGAGAAAGGGCAGAGGACATCCCGCTTTTGGTCGAAAAGTTTTTCGAGCATTTCAGCGCCAAACACAAGCGCCGGCGCAAGCATATGACTGCGGAAGCCCTGCAATTGTGCCAGCGTTTTCCTTGGCCGGGTAACGTGCGCCAATTGCGCAACACCATCGAACGCCTCGTGATCACGTGTCGGGAGGCCGTCGTGGATGTTGGCCAATTGCCGGATTTTCTCCGCGAGTATGATCGTAACGCAACCACCTTCACGGTTCGGCCGGGAACACCGCTGGCCGAAGTGGAGCGGATGTTGATTCGGCAAACGCTGACGCACGTGACGAGTAACCGGGAGGAAGCGGCCAAGACCCTGGGGATCAGCCGGCGGGCGCTGCAGTACAAGCTCAAGGAATATGGGCTCCTGCAGGAACCGGCCGTTCCTCAAGTCGCTCCGGAGAACCACCGTTGAGGCTGCTTGCTCTTCGGGCCCGTTCGATTAATCTAAACCCGAGCACACTCTCGTGAAATCGACGAACTGGATCCGATTTTATCTCTCGCTCCTTTGCCTCGCCGGCGTGGGACCGTCCGCCCATTCACAGACGACCAATGCCGTCGTAACCAGGCTCAACCCGAGCGTTGGGGGCTGGCAACTGGGCTGGCCCTCCAGCGGCACGGGTTCCGCCTTTACCGTGCAGTTCCAGGACTCGCTCCAGGATGGCATCTGGCGGCTACCCGATTCGCCGACGCCTTTTCCAGTATCTTCGAACTCATGGCTGGATTTATCCCTGACCAACGCGGCCCGCTTTTTCCGAGTTGTCAGTGTGCCGTTGGCACAACGGGGAAAGGTACTGTCTGGCGGCCTCAGCAATACGCTTTCCACTGCCACGCTGGGTTTTTTGTTCAAACTCGCGGGTGTTAGCATTATTCCGCAATACAATGTGCGTCTCTATAAGCTGGTTTATGAAACCATCACTCCGCTTGGCGCACGCACACAAGCCTCCGGAGCTTTGTTGCTTCCGGAAACCGCGGGACTGATGCTCCCGCTGGTCAGCTATCAACACGGCACGATTACCCAGACTAACGACGCCCCGTCTTCCATGGATCTGACCGGCGAGGTGAGTGTCGGCCTGGCTTTTGCCACTACCGGCTATGCGGCTGTTGTTCCCGATTATCTGGGTCTGGGCGATTCTCCAGGTTTTCACCCGTATCATCACGCCCGCTCGGAGGCTACTGCCTGTGTCGATATGTTGCGCGCGGCGAAGACTTTTTGCGCGGCCAACGGGTTCGTTCTTACCAACCGCCTCTTCCTTTGCGGCTACTCCCAGGGCGGACACGCCACGATGGCGCTTTTGCGCGAACTGGAAACCTTCCACACCAACGAATTTACCGTCACGGCCTGCGCGCCCATGGCGGGCGCCTATGACCTCTCGGGCGTAACCACTAGCAACTTTCTATCAGGAGCAACGCCACCCAACCCCTATTATTTCTTCTACCTGCTGGCGGCATACCAAAATGTTTATCATCTCGCCGGCAGTCTCTCGAATTTGCTGGCATCGCCCTACGATAGCACTTTGCCGCCGCTGCTCGATGGAACCCGCACCGGCTCTCAGATCAACACCAATTTGACGGCCGATCCGACGAAAATCCTGAAGCCTCAATACCTCGCGGACTTCCGCTCCAACCCGCGCCATCCCTTGCGCCTGGCTCTTCAGGAAAACGACCTTTACCGCTGGCGCCCGCGAGCGCCAGTGCGCCTTTATCACTGCGCCGCGGACCAGGATGTGATCATCGCCAATTCGCAAGTGGCGCTCGCCTCGTTTCAAGCCCTGGGCGCCACACAAGTTCAGTTGATCGATCCTCTCCCCAGCGCCGGACACTCCGGTTGTAGTGAACCCAGCCTCGCTCTGGCTAAAGCCTGGTTCGATTCGCTTCGCTGACTTTCTTAGCGGTCCGGCAATGAGGTTTGAACCTGCGCAGGGCGACTCGTTAGCGAAAACCTTTCCGTGCGCCTCGCGGTCTCGAGCCCTTGCAGGTCGTGGACCTGCGATTCAGCAGGCGAGAAAGTCTGCGCTACGCGAAAGCGCGGTGTCGGGATGTGCCCTCATTCCCAGGTGTTTACTGGAGTTCCTTGATTATTTTTAGAAGGTTCGACACGCTCCCTTCAGTATATGAAGGTGCCGGAAGACCGTGAGGTGCGCCCCTATCGACCAAGCTTGGCCAGTGCTCAGCGTTCCCGGGCGGGTCTCCTTCTGTCGCTCTTTCTATTCCTGCGCTGCTCACTGTTTGCGGGCCCGCTCCTCGATGCCAGCAGCCCGATCGGTTTCTTCACGAATGTTGCCACACGGTTGCTGCAATCCGAGCTTGGGTTGGACCTGACTAACATTCAGGTTTATCCCACAAACCAATACACGCCAGCCGTT
>JANXQE010000755.1 GCA_025356925.1 Limisphaerales bacterium
GGCGGAATTTTGGCTTGGTCAAGTCGTCGCTCGAAACTGGTCAGCCATTCTGCGGGCAATTCCTTCATCAGAATCTTAAAGGTGGCCTACTCCAAGTGAGTTAATTGTGTGACATACACTTATGAATAGTCAAATGGAAAAAGCAGAAAATATTCTTTACAAGACGGGTGGAAGGGCGGAGTTTTGAAGCAGTGACAGGATTCTCATGTTTGAGAGGTTTGTTGGTTTATCACCCCAAACGGCAAGATAAACAGATCTCTTTACTTACTTGTTCGGCGGAGGAGCGCGGCGTTCCGTTGCGGCCGTTCGGGGAGCTTGAGGTTCGCATCGACTCTGTTAGACTCGGGGAATGAAAGTAAAGGCGATCATTCATCAAGCTGAAGAAGGTGGTTATTGGGCTGAGGTCCCGGCCTTGCCTGGATGTGTGACCCAGGGCGATACAGTGGAAGAAGTGACCTCTAATCTACGAGAGGCCGTCGAGGGTTGGCTGTCCGTGGAGACGCAGGAGACCGCAGTAACGCAAAATGACCAGATTATCGAACTGGCGTTGTGAAGCAGGTTTCCGGCAAGCTGTTAGCAAAAGCTGTTCAGCGCAAGGGATGGAGCCTGTCACGGATTCACGGCAGCCACCACATTTTCGTGATGCCTGGCCGGCGTGAGAGGATCGTGATTCCGATCCATGGTAATCGGCCACTCAAGATAGGGTTGCTGCGCGCTTTGATGAAAATAGCGGAGTTGGCGGAGAATGATTTGTGAGCTTGCCGAACAAGCGCGCTGCACTCGATGCCGGGCATGCGCGCGGTCTCCGTTCCGGACGTCTGTGGCCCGGCCCGAGTGAGCACGGTCGTTAGGCAACGTTGAGGCAACGTTGAGCGGGGGCACTCGGCAATGTCTAGGATTTTGTGAGGAGAAACGCTGAAATCGAAAAATCGGTTGTTAACGAATGAGGTTTTACAGCAGATGACCCGCGCCAGATCCATAAGTTACCTGGTTACGGCTTTTGGCATGCTGTTCGTCATAGGCATCGTTATTTTGTTTTTCGGGTCGAATGCATTGAGAAACCGTGGAAAGGTGGCGCAAGTTTTCCGGCTACCTGTCGGGAAAGGCAGACCGATGGTGCGTGTGCGTGGCGATCATTTGGTTATCCTAGCCTCGGATGGCAGCCTGTGGTCGTGCGGAGACAACACGGATGGGTGGCCTGTACTTGGTTTAGGGCGGGTGACGAACGAGACGTCGTTGCGCAGAATTGGGAGTGAACAGAGTTGGACCAGCATCGCCTCCAGTGGCCACCATACATTGGCGACTAAAGCCGATGGCACAGTGTGGGCCTGGGGGGAGAACGTTGAGGGTCAGATTGGTGACGGGACGAGCGGACGAGGGAACGCTCAGAGGCCCAGTCCTGTTCAATCTGTTCCGGGCAACGATTGGAAACAAGTCGCCGCTGGTGGCTCGCACAGCCTTTCAATAAAAAAGGATGGAACGCTATGGGGATGGGGAGATAATTGGGCCGGGCAGCTAGGAATCGGCACCTTCAGCCACGAGGAGACCGAAGCGGTCCAGGTTGGGACGCAAACGAATTGGGTGAAAGTTTGGGCCGG
>JANXQE010000779.1 GCA_025356925.1 Limisphaerales bacterium
CCCGAGGCAGTTCGCGCGATCGACAACTCTGGCGAGTTGCAGTGGCGGTTGGCCAATGCTTTGCGAGGCACTGGCGGATTTATCAAAGCCCTCGCCGGGTGGCACGAAGCCCTGGATGCCAAGGCGTTCCAGTTAGAGCAGACCGCCGCGCAGATCACCACCGCCTTTCTAGTGCTCCTCAACGGGTTCATCGTGGCTTGTATTTTCATCGGAATGTTTTTACCGCTGATCCAACTCTTGAACCAGGCAACTTTATGGTAGTGCACCCGGCTCAACGCTCGTTGCGCCGCGATGGCTCGCTCCTGATCGAGTTGCTCGTGGCGATGGCTATCCTGAGTGGTATCCTCCTCCCAATCGCTTATTCTGTCGCGTCGGAACGGCGTTTTGCCCGCGCGGCCTACCAGCGCGCCGTGGCCATGGAAATTGTCGATGGTGAAATGGAGGCGCTTGCCGCCGGAGGCTGGCGCGCTTTTACCAACGGCGTCACCGGTTACGCGATCGATGCTCGGGCCGCGACCAATCTTCCTCCCGGAAGGTTCATCTTGACGATGACTACCGAAAAAGTGCGCCTCGAATGGCATCCGAATGTCAAACAGCACGGCGGCGCGGTCGTGCGGGAGATGGGGCGCAGATGAAACTTCGACGGGAGTCCAACCAGACCAGAGGCGTGAGGGAGATGGATTGCGTCAGCGCTGGTCGAAATCCGAAATCCGAAGGCCGAAGGCCGAAAGAAATCCGAAATCCGAAGACCGAATTCACAGGCGATCCAAAGAGTGGACCGCTCGTTGCTCAACGGCCCGTTCGGCTTTCGGCCTTCGGGTTTCGGCCTTCGGGTTTCAAGGCCGCCGGTTCGACTCATCGCTACAGTCCAGAACCGGCACGGTCTTGCACCCGGCCCAGCCGCCGTAACCGCGGCTACCTCCTCACCGAGGCGCTGGTCTATATCGGGTTGGTTTTTGTGCTGCTCGGGATCGGCTATGCCGCGATGTACCGTTCCATCGATAATTCGGTGGCGTTGCGCCGTAACGCCGATGATATTCTCCGCGCGATGCATGCCGGGGAACGATGGCGGGCGGACATCCGCCTCGCGACTCGCGACGTTGCTTGGGATAACCGCGGGGACGACCCGGTTCTTCGCTTGGAAGGTTCCACCAATCAGGTCAATTACCGCTTTACTGGGAGCGCTGTGTATCGCCGAACCGGCACAGGCCCTTGGTCAAGGATTCTCGAGCACGTTGGATCTTCGTTGATGAAGCGCGAGCTGCGGCCGGCCGTTATCGTCTGGCGTTGGGAACTGGAACTCCAACCTCAGGCGACCGGAAGCTTTAAACCGGGTCGGGTCCGTCCGCTGTTCACGTTCCTGGCCGTTCCGCCGTCCGCTGCTATGCCATGAAGATTTCTCTTTCAAAACCTGGCCGAAGCCAAGCTGGAATGGCCGTGATCGTTGTGATCGGCATCCTGTCCATTATCCTGATTTTTGTGGCCGGCAACCTCCGTACCTTATACCTGCTCCGCAATGACTTGAGGCTCGTCGAGAGGCAACAGACCAATCGGCTTGCGACCGTGGGCCTGGTCCTGAACCCCCAACCTGTTACCAATGGTCTTCCGGGCGCTGGTGACCTCCATACATCCCCCGGGGCGCAACCCAAATGAGAGCCGCCTCCAGCACTGTCGATTGATGTGATTGTCCCTATGGATCGTCATCGCCGCGGCAAGCGCTGATACCCTCCCCTGATTTCTGACCAACCCCCTGCTTGTCCCTTCTTCGGCCTGGTCGTTACCCCCACGTGTTGAATTATCGATGGCGACGCGTGCGATCGAGCCGAACGGTCCCGACCAGCGGACCCCGCCCCGGCGATGCCTGGCATGGAAAACCAATGCAATCGCGGGGTTCGCTGCGTTGGGGTTGTTCGGCGACTTTCTGTTGGATCTCACGCTCGATGGACACTCTGCACCGTGTCGCGCATCACCACGAGCAAACCGGACCAATCGGGCTCCGCGAACTGCCGGAAAGCAGCCATGATCCGGGCATGAATCCGCTGCTCGTTGGGCTGCCTCAGACGCACGACCAAGATGCCGTAATGGTCTTCGTCAGGGTGCTCTGAAAAGCCCTTGTCCGTCGTGACTAGCGTCCGCCGCTCGGTCTGTGCCAATGGCCAAAGCTCATCGTCGAAGATCCCTTATCGTTTGGTTCCCGGATCTCGAGAACGTAGCTGCCGAAGTCGCCGACATACAGGTTCAGTCCAAGGCTGATTTGCCGCAGGTTATTCTGGCAAGCTGTCGTGTATGCTTTGTCCCTTGCCCTGTTGAAGGCCGGCAGCAGCAGCGCTGCCAGGATGGCGATGATCGCGATGACGACCAGGAGCTCGATCAGGGTGAAGGCAATCCGCGTCTCTGCTCGACGGCCTGCGAGCGTCGTTTTCATGGCATTTACAGACGCTGACCCATCCAAGTCGAGCTGTCGATGTTGGCAAGGGTTGGCAAGGGTTGGCAAGTCGCGTTTCCGCCGAACTTAAAGCGGTGTATCCTCCGTGCCGGCCGTTCACAAGCGACCAAATGGGTTCCAACGTCGTGACGGCATGGAGGATACACTGCTCTAAGTCACGCCTCTGGATGCTGGCAAATTCGGGAGATGATTTGCCAATAAAAGGTGAGGGAACTGCAGCCTCTGGTCATCAAAATCATAAGAATGACAAGCCGCCGCCGTCTCAACGCGCCTCGCTTGGCGCCCCTTTGGCTTTCCGCGTTCACCCTGATCGAGTTGCTCGTCGTCATCGCGATCATTGCCATCCTGGCGGCGATGTTGTTGCCGGCCCTTTCCCGGGCTAAAGGCAGCGCCCAAGCGACCACCTGTTCCAACAACATCAAGCAGTTGGAGATGGCGTGGGTGCTGTACGCCGATGATAACCAGGGTTCGCTGGTCAACAACTGCAGCATGGTGGATACGCGCACCTACCGCCAGAGCTGGGTTAACAATATTCAGGACTGGGGGACCAGCGTGGAAAACACGAACGCCGATTATGTGCGCAGCGGCAAACTGGCGCTCTACGTCAACAACAACGTGGGTGTTTATAAATGTCCCTCCGATCGATCGCTGGCTCAAAATGGCCCGCGGTTGCGCAGTTTCTCGATGAACGCGCTGGTTGGTGACCCGCTCGTCAGCCCGAACCGGTTCAACCCGTCGTGGGTCCAGTTCCTTAAAATGACTCAGATCCTCAGCCCGGCGAATTGTTACGTCTTCATCGAGGAACACCCCGATACCATCAACGATGGTTACTTTGTCAACACGTGGGACCAGCTCCGCTGGGGCAATTTGCCGGCCTCGGTTCACAACAGCTCAGGCAATCTTTCCTGGGCGGATGGTCACGTGGAGCGGCATCACTGGTTACCCAACACCGTGAGACCGCCCGTTAAAGGCGGCACGGGTGGAGGATTCATTCCCGTCCCTACCACCGATTATTTCTGGCTGAGAGAACGTTCCAGTACCAAGATCAATTGAGCCCGCCCGCGCCGGGCACCGGTAGCCCTGGCGAACGTCACGCTTCCACGTGCGCTGATTCTGCCTAGGTTTGATTGGGGGGGGCAGCGTCAGTTTTCCCGTGGCCGCGGTGGCGCGCGTGTCATGAATTTTAACGACGTGCAATCGAGTAATAGTTGCACTAACCTTGGCTTATCAAAGCCCAAAGCCGCCGCACGCTTGCGTCGTCTTGGCGCTTCTTAATAGACTCAGCCACTGGCGTGGATTTGGCCGTCGACAGCTTTCGCGGCCTGGGTCCGGCAGAAGTTCGAGTGTGGCCCTGGGACGGTGGGTGAGTCTTGGCCGGCAGAAAACAACAACATCGGAACCTATGAAAATTAAATGGTCCCCTCTACGGACCGCCTCACACGTGACGGGTTTAAGCCTCTTTGCCGTGGCCTTGACGAGTGGTGCCGCCACGTTTCTGCAGGGCTCCTACACCAATTCTTTCGATGATACCGCGAGCGTTGCCTCGTGGATCACCTGGTATGGTCTTGGCTTCAACAACAACGCCATGACCTGGGATGGAACCATGGATGCCGGCAATGATCCCGCGTCCGGCTCGTTGCAGGTCGTCCTGCCTTTTACGCGGACGCGGGATACGGGCGTGTGGTTCGGAACGTTTGGCAACCTGGGTGGCTACGACAAGAGTGTGCTGCTCGATGGCACGTTGTACACCAACATCTCGGTGGATGTGCACGTTGACCCGAGCACACCTTTGAGCACGAACGGAGATTTTGGCACTTTATTGATCGGCATGGTTGACCAAAACACCGATGCCGGCGGTTATACCTATTTCAACGGACAGACCATTCCCGCCAGCGCCACCAACGGATGGGTCCACCTCGTGCAACCGATCGCCAAATCGACCCCCAACCTCAACCTCTGCGCCGGGGTGGATTTCAAGATGGGGAACAATGGCATTTACCCGACCAACACGTTTACGATGTGGCTCGACAATATCCAAGTGCACCAGGCTCCGCCGCCAGCTCCTCCGACCATGCTCCCACCTGAGCGAGCCAAGGCGGGACTCAATCTGTATTCGAATGGCACGGATCAAAATCAGAGGTCCAGCATCGAAGTGGTGGCTGGCGCCTCCTCCGGCTGGGTTGGGAACGCAACCCCCACGAACCCCGTCTCGTATTCCGTCACCATAAGCGATTATCCGCCGGCGCCCTATAACCTGGATTATCAAACACACCTCTTTATCACCACCGATAATCCGCCGGTGTACCGCACTACTCCGGACGATGCCGCTACGAACGCAATCATCCTCGATATTCGAGGCACCCCCACCGGTGGGCGCGGACATTTCCGTTACAAGATTAACCAACCCAACAGCAGTGCCAACCTCACCAACGCTGATAACGGAACGGTTGGGACGCTGGCAACCATCGATTCCCCGTCGATCCTGGGCACCTGGACAATTACCTTCACGAACGATACCCAGGTAACGCTCACGGCTCCGGGTGGGGCCTCCACCAATTTTTCGCTATCGGTCACGGCCGCCGCCCAGTTCGACGAGAGCAACACCGCCCTAAATCCCACCCCTCTGAGCGTCTACGTTGGAGCCCAGCCCAACAGTTCGGCCAACGTCGGCCAGCGCGTCGTCCTTGATAGCCTTCAAATGACCGGTAATCCAGCGGCGCTTAGTGATACCTTTTCGGCCGATCAAACATTGGATGCGACCAAGTGGCTGGTCGTGACCGAGAACCAGGGCACGGTGATCCTGGTACCGAGCGATCCTGCGGTTTTTGCCAAGTGGACAGTGCCGGACGGCGGCTTCGGTTTACGAAGCACCGCGCAACTGCAAGGGACCAACACCGCCTGGACGTTCTTAACCGGGTCCAACGCCACGGTTGGGCCGTATACCTCGCTGGTGCTACCCTCGGCCAAGCTTACTTTGGTGCCCTTGAGCGACATCGGCAGCACCAACTTGTTTTTCTTCCAATTGATTAATCGCCAGTGAATCGGGAACTGGTGGCCAATCGCGGTAAAGCAATTGCCAATTGAAAAGGCGCATGAACTGTGTTATTGCAAGGGGATTCCGGATCACACTATGAAAACCTCACGATTCAGCCGCCGAGAATTCCTTCAGACCTCA
>JANXQE010000793.1 GCA_025356925.1 Limisphaerales bacterium
CTATAATCGCCAACGTGCCCATAGCGCGTTGGGTTACTGTTCGCCCGTTGACTTCGAAATCCAAAACAACTAACTAAATGACTCAATTTCTTTGTCCACTTTTTCGAAGCAAGCCCACTATGAGGTGCATCAGAGCACGAACATGTTTGGCATTACTTTGCCCCTAGAGTTTAGCGCAACCCAGCACGATGAGCGCAAGATGTCGCTCATCTCCGGCAAAGTGACTTCGATACGCAAGACAGATCGGTTTGTAGTTCCCGCGGAGGTGAGGAATGTGCTGGGCACGCCAACAAGCTCTACCGGGTTTATGCTTAACCAATCACGGCAGCCAACGCCAGGATTTCGTCTCGCGGCGTGCTGGACGTCAATAGCCCGGCGTGGCTGCGTTCCGCGTTCGGCAGCATCGGCGGCACACGCCGTAGACAACTAACCATACCCGGGGTAACCTATCCGGCAGCCATGAAACGGAAGCTCGCAGGCAGTCGAGCAGAAGCGCCTTGGGGGAAACGCGGAGCGCGGGGACAGGTTGCGTTCACACTCATCGAGCTTCTGGTCGTCATTGCGATCATCGCGATTCTGGCGTCGCTGCTGCTGCCGGCGCTATCGCGGGCGAAGTATTCCGCCCTCAACACGCGCTGCATCGGCAACCTGCGCCAGCTCGGGCTTGCGCTCCAGATCTACGTTACGGCGAACCAAGCGGCACCGCTCTTGCGCACCGGCCACGCGGGGTTCGACGCGCAATGGTGGTATGACGCGCTCGACGTGCCCAAGCCGCGCATCCCGCGCACAGGGCTGCTCGGGGAATCCGGGTTCGAGGACGGCCACACGACCAACATCCTGGGCGGCGTGTTCCGCTGTCCCTTGCTTACGCAGGTCGGGGTGAAGGTGACCTACGTGCAGACAGGCCAGATTATAGAAGAGTCGTTGCAGCCCCAAACCACCTACGGTTACAACGCCTGGGGATGTGATACTGCCGCCGGGCGGCTCGGCCTGGGCGGCTACAATCCGGGTATGACCAGCTCGGCGACACTTTGGCCCAACCTCGCCTACAACACGGTCGCGACGCGTGATGCCACCATTGTCTCGGCATCGCGGCTGATTGCCTTGGGCGACGGCTTCAACCGCTCCACACAATGGGATCAGGACGCCGCACAAAGCCTGGCGGGCACCATCGCGCCCTTTGTGGACCTGGTCCACGGCACCTCGACCATGTCGCTCACGCCCTTCAAGAAGGGCAAGGGTTTCCAGGCGCACCACGGCCGCGCGAATCGTGGCTTCTACGATGGGCACGTTGCACCGGAAGACCTGCGGAATGGGTTCGGCAACGATGAACAGCTGAGAAGCTGGAATGTTGATGACCTGCCGCATCGCGAAATGCTGAGGTGAGTGGGCGGTTTTCGATTGATTGGGTAAATGCGAACGAGCGAAGCCGAACCACCTTTTGCAGCGAACCCGGCGACAACCGCTCGGGGTGATGCCGAGCGCCTACCGTGCCGGTTCGCTGAAAAGAATCGTTAGGCCACACCACCATGCACCCGTATTCGGACGCCCTTAATGCGATGCAAGACCTGCTCAGCAGACTTGGAGAGCAGCGCTGGCGTTCGTGGATTGCGCAAGACGTCGACGAGTGGGAGAGCCACAGGTCGGTGCGGCATCACTTATCAGCTTATGGTGGCATGGGATCATTCAACGACATCGCCTTTGAGGATGTTTGGCTCGGCACCTTGTTCGACGACTTGAAGAGTGCCTGTTACTATTTTGCTCACCACCCCACTGGCAAGCCGGACATCCGCGCCTTGGAGAGTTCGATGGGCAGTGATGGTTTCACGTTATCTGGCTGGCGGTGTCTTGCCTGTGGTTACGGCGTAGTTTCACACCGAGACATTGATTACTTCATCGCACGCCGAGTTATTCGGCAGCGGATTTTGGCGGAGGCAGAGCACACACGCCTGCAGGAGTTTGTTGGCTCGGCGGTTCGTTCGCGTCCATCGGATGCAGCGCTCACGTCGGCTAAAGTTGCAGATTGGGCGACCAGAAGCGGTCTGCACATTCGTCAGAGCAAGGATTGGCTGCGGCCTTGCCCGAGTTGCGGGAGCGATGACACGGCAGTTTACCGTTGGCTGCTCGTTGACGAGGGCGGCCACCGATTTGTCCCATCACACGACAATCTGCCATTACAAACACGTGCGGCCTAACAAAACATCGCAGGCGACTCCGGTTTTCGCGATTCTGTTTGTCCTGAGCCAGGTGTCCGGAGCGCCTGAATTTTTTCGTTGGACAAGATGAAACCGACGCGGATCCAGTTAGCCGTTTTTGCGGTCATTGGACTGTTCGTCGTAGCCCTTTTTTGCAGCGTGCTGGCGAATGCTTGGGGGTATTGGCAAATATACGGGACTGGCGGCTGGTGTGACGAAGTTTATGCATTGCAGGGCATGGTCGCTTCCCAGCGTGCGCTGCGTGATTTCAGGGAGGGCCACCTTCGATTGTATCGAATGGGCGGTGAGAACAAAGTAGACAGATTCACCGGGACAAATGATGGGCCTTTTGAGGTGTGGGTTCCGCACTTTTATCCCTCGC
>JANXQE010000816.1 GCA_025356925.1 Limisphaerales bacterium
CGCGGAATAGCGAGCTGTACATCGACGAGGAGGAAACGGCCAATCTCCTCAAGGCAGTCGAGAACGAGCTGCATAACCGTCGCAAGGGGGATGCGGTCCGGCTCGAGGTGGATCACGAATGTCCCGCTTTTATCCGAGAGGCTCTGCTGAAAACGCTGCGGCTGACCGAGGATGATCTCTACCTGATCGACGGCCCGCTCAATCCGACCCGCCTGATGGCACTCTACCACGGGGACCACTCGCCGGAACTGCGCGACCCGCCCTTTGTGGCTCCCGTGGCGGCCCAACTGCGGGATCGTCCCGACCTCTTTGCTGCTATCCGTGAGCGGGATATTTTATTGCACCACCCTTACGAGAGCTTCAGCAGCATCGTGGCATTTCTTGAACAGGCGGCGACCGACCCGGACGTGCTGGCCATCAAGCAGACGCTCTACCGCACCGGCGGCGACCCGCGGATCGTCGGGGCACTCGAGAGCGCCGTGAGGAATGGCAAACAAGTTACTGCCGTGGTTGAGCTGCGCGCCCGCTTCGATGAAGCCAACAACATCCAATGGGCGCGACATCTTGAAGAATCGGGCGTCCACGTGGTGTATGGGTTGGTCGGCTACAAAATCCACGCCAAGAGCTGCCTGGTCGTGCGGCGTGAGGGCCATAACATCAGGCGGTACGTTCACCTGGCTACCGGCAATTATAATCCGACCACCGCCAGGCTGTACACCGACATTGGCTTGCTGACCTGCCGGGCCGATTTTGGAGAGGACGTAACCACGTTTTTTAATCTGCTCACTGGGATTTGCCAATTTCAACCGATGCGCAAGCTCCTGGTCGCCCCGTTCGAGTTGCACGAGCGCATCCTGCTGCTCATCGCCCGGGAAACCGAAAATGCCCGGCGCGGGCTGCCCGCGCGGATTGTGGCCAAGCTCAACTCCTTAGCCGAACGGCAGGTCATCGAGGCGCTCTATCAGGCGTCCCAGGCCGGCGTGGAAATCGATCTGATTGTGCGCGGCATCTGCTGTCTCCGGGCCGGGGTTAAAGGGCTGAGCGAAAACATCCGCGTCCGCAGCATCGTCGATCGCTTTCTCGAACACAGCCGGATATATTATTTCGAGAATGCCTGCCAGCCGCAGGTATTCGTCACCAGCGCCGATTGGCTTCCACGCAATTTTTTCCGGCGCATCGAGTTGGCGTTCCCCATCGAGGACGGTGTCCTGCGCGAGCGTGTAATCCACGAGATCCTGGCGGTGTCCTTGGGAGACAATACCAAGGCTCGGTTCTTGCAACCCGATGACAGGTATCGCCGCGCTCGGCCCGTCCGGCGCGGACCGGCTCATCGCAGTCAGTTCGACTTCATCGCCCGGGCTTCGGCCGGAACCCTCGGAGCTGCCAAATCCGCTGATGGCCGCGCCAAGTACCCTCGCGTCAAGCTGGTCACTTCTCCGTTCGCCCGAAGCGCGGGTGTTGCCACTGCTTCAACCTAAAAGGGTCCGATGAACATTTTTATTCTACGCCACGGACTGGCGGTCGAACCCGGCTCAGCCGGTTTTGCCACCGACTTCGAGCGCCCGCTTACCCCCAAAGGCGAACGCAAGCTCTGGAAGATCGCCCAGTCTTTCGAAGCCCTGGAACTGTCATTTGATTGGATTCTGTCCAGCCCGTACGTGCGCGCGCGCCAAACCGCTGAAATTGTCGCCGAGACGATGGACCTCGGAAAAAGGGTGGAACTCTCCGAATTGCTGGCTCCAGCGGGAAGCTCCAAAAAACTCATCGAGATGATCAATCGGCGAGAGCCCCCGCCGGATAACGTTCTGCTGGTCGGGCACGAACCTTACTTGAGCGACCTGATTTCGCTGCTGATCTCAGGCAGCGCCGGGGTCGTCGTAACGATGAAAAAGGGTACGTTATGCAAGCTGACGACCGCGTCTCTCGAGCACGGAAGCTGCGCCGCTCTCGAGTGGCTGCTCTCACCAAAGCAACTGTGCCTCATGGCCTGAGCTGTGGGCGCATCGGCCTTGGGCCGGCGGATTTCCTCCTCGCCCGAATCACCCTTGACGTGGTTCACTTTGTGGCGCAAAGTGACTAACGGTTCAATACACTATGAAAACAAAATGGTTCAAACGCTTTGGCTGGTTCCACATCCCCATTTCCGTCGCGGGTGCGGTCGTGTTCTTGGTCGCCGGGCTTTTCTGTCTTACCGTTTTTACGGCAGTTGACCGGCATTCACATTCAGTGAGCGATACGTTGTACGGAGTATTCCCATTCTTCGTGTGCACCTTTCTGGTGGTGGATTGGATCGGCGGCCGGACCAGCGAAAAGGCCTGAATGCGAACCCTCAACCACCTGTTCGAGAACAACCGGGTTTGGGCTGAGCAGATCCGGCAGCAAGATCCGGGTTTCTTCCTGAACCTATCCCGACAGCAATCGCCGAGCTATCTATGGATTGGCTGCTCGGACAGCCGAGTGCCGGCCAATCAGATTGTCGGGGTTTTGCCCGGAGAACTTTTCGTGCATCGGAACATCGCCAACCTGGTCGTGCACACTGACCTCAACTGTTTGTCCGTGATGCAGTTTGCTGTGGATATCCTCAAAGTGCGGCACATCATCGTCTGCGGACATTACGGGTGCAGCGGGGTGCGCGCCGCACTGAGGCAGGACCGGCTCGGGCTAAGCGACAACTGGTTGCGTCATGTTCAGGACGTTCGAGAAAAGCACAGGAAATGCCTGGAGAGCACGGGCGCTCAAACCGAGGTTTCCGACCGACTCTGCGAGTTGAACGTGATCGAGCAGGCGGTCAATGTCTGTCGGACAACCATCGTTCGGGACGCTTGGGAGCGTGGCCAGGAGTTGGCGGTTCACGGTTGGATTTATGGCTTACAGGATGGGCTGCTGCAAGACCTGAACATGACCGTTACCGGGTTTGACCACACGCTCCGAGTCTATGATGCAGCGATTGCAGCCTTGGGGTCGGTTTGTGGCAGCGAACTCAAAACTAAGAATTAAGAACTCAAAACTCTTCCTCACTCCTCTCCTTTCATGCGGACGTTGAGTTCGAGCTTCCAACGTCCGCTGCCGGACTTTTCCAGGCAGCGCAGCTCCAGTGTTCCAACTTCAGTTACCGCGGCTTGAAGGTTCACCGGCACCAGCTTGCCGGCCTCACTTTTTTCAGCGGACAATGTGGTTTCGATCGCCGCCAATTCTTCGAGGTCATCGTTGTGAGCGGCGTCTTCGAGCATCTGACCCACCTGATCGTCCCGTCGGAGTGAGGACGCAAAAAAGCGAAAACGGGTTGGCTCGGCGGTGACGAGGCCGAACTCGTGCGGGGGCACATCTGCCTGGGTTCCCTCCTCCATGCCAAACGGGGCAACGCAGAGAGCCTTGATTGGCGGCTCGAACCCGGGGACCGCCGGCATCGGTGATTCCACCCCGACGTAATAGGAGCGGGCGGTTCCTCCTCGGATGCGCACGCCATGGCCGTGGCGCACCCAGCCGTAGTAGGCCGCACCGCGAGCGACGGCCAGATCCAGGTCAGCCCCCGCAAGCTCTTTGACGGGCTGGCCCCCATCCGCTCGCAACCAGCCGTCGAGAACCTCCACGATCCTCTCCTTGAGCGCGACCGCTTTAAACACTCCGCCGTTGAACAGGATCGCTGTCGGATGGACGAAGCTTTCGCCTCCGAGCTTTAGGGGCGCATCGTGCGCGGATGCCAAAGCTCGGGCCTGACGGCCCAGGAACGCCGCCAGATGCCGCGTGATGCCCGGGTCCTGGGCATAGGGCAAGGCCATTTGCGTCAAGCCGGTCCGGCGCACGGTTTGTGGGCCCTCCGTAATCGGCACCCGGGGCATGAACCCATCCGTCAGGACGCGGGCCAAGTCCTCGCGCGTGAGCTCGGTTTTGATCGTGCCGCCCACTAAGATCGAGCCACGGCTGGGGACCGCGATGGGCGCTTTCTTCAGTTTTAAGTCGCTGAACAATAGCTCCTTAGCCTGGCGGCACCCGTAAGTGAGCGAGACAAACTGCCAGGGATCGAGTTTTTTGCCGCCGGCCAGCAGTTCCTGATTTAAAGTGTGCGCCAGCGTCAAATCCATGTTGTCGCCGCCGAGCAGGATATGATCCCCCACAGCGATGCGCGTGAGCTGGACCTCTCCACCCTGCTCCGTCACAGCAATGAGCGACAGGTCGGTTGTTCCGCCCCCGACATCGACGACAAGGATGACGTCGCCCGTTTTGACTTGTTTGCGAAAGCTCTCTCCGGTCGCTTCCAGCCAGGCGTACAACGCGGCTTGTGGCTCCTCCAACAAGGTCACGTTCTTCAGGCCGGCCTGCGTTGCTGCCTGAAGGGTTAGCTCTCGCGCCGCGGCGTCAAAGGAGGCGGGCACAGTCAGGACAATTTCCTGATCGGCGATCGCCCGGTCGGCCGTCGCCTTGGTCCGGGCGAACTTCTCATTCCAAGCGTGGGCGAGGTGGCTGAGAAAGCGCGCCGAGGCTTCGACGGGCGACAATCGGACCACCTCGGCCGGGGCCTGCCAGGGCAGCAGTGCGCTCGTGCGATCCACCCCCGGATGGCTCAACCAGCTCTTGGCCGACGAGATTAAGCGTGGCGGCACTTTGGCGCCGTGGCTGCGGGCGTAGTCACCCGCGAAATCTGCGGCTTTCTTGTCCCAGGGCAGTCCCACCGCACCGTCGGCGAACTCGGCTCGGCTCGCCAGATAAAGAAACGACGGGAATAACAAGCGCTCTTCCACTGTTCCCGGGGCCGTCAACTGCGGAATGGCAAGCATGCTTTCCGGCCAGCGCCGCGGGGCGGTATCCGCCAAGTCATAAAACGACAACGCGCAGTTGGTTGTCCCCAGGTCAATCCCGATTGCGTTATGCGACATAGGAGAGAAAGCTATGCAAGGTTGTGGTCAAGCGATCCTGCTCCGGGCTCTACGGAAGCTCCACTTCCGCG
>JANXQE010000102.1 GCA_025356925.1 Limisphaerales bacterium
CTCGAAAGTAATGGTGACAGGTTGCTCGGGTTGGTTGGGATCGTAGGTAAGAAAACGGATTTCGTCCGGGCTGGCTTCCGCCCCGAACATCAGCACGGCGTGGTTGATCGTTAACTGCGGAAAGCGCACGAGATGAACCACGGCAACGGAGCCCTCGCGAAGCTTTGCCTGAAGTTCCTCCGCCACCCGCTGCTGCTCATGCCGGCTGAAGGGAAAGATCATGCGCCAATTCCCACGTTGAAAGTAGCACTGCCAGGCGCCGCCGCACTCGGCCTTGAGCAGGTGCTCGTGAGCCCGGCTGAACGAACGCAAGTCTGGGTAACCCGGAAACACGATTTTGCGCGCCTCCGGCAGAGGTGTTCTTGGATCGGAGGCCATCAGGCCCCGGACCAAGCGACGATAGGTCGCGTCGTCGGACGGCGGGAGCCCCGGATCAAACACCGCGTTTTCAAAGAACTGGCAGGCGGACCGGGAGACCACGAAACAATGCTGTGAATACGTTGGCCTGGTTTCCCGGCGGCGGGCGGTCCACTTTCCATTGGCATCGTAGCGATATTCCCAAACTAACTCGTTGGCGTAGGCGAACGTATCACTGGCAAAATCGAAATGTCGCGCAGCGATAGGCGCAGGCCGGGACACGCTTACGCAGCCGTTGCCAAAGACCAGCAACAGGCAAAAAAGCAATCCCCGGCATAGATGGTGTGGATTGTGTTTCTCGCGACCAAGGCCCAATCGGCTGATTGGGAAGCCGGGGCGGACGGGAATGCCACCGCGCCGGCGGTCCGAGGTCGTGCCACGCGGAATGGTTTTCGCTTTACATTGCATGTTTACTGCTTGCGAACCAAGCTAACGGTGAGGTAGGTAACTGGCAATGCTCTACGACCGTTGGTGTCGCATTGCGCGGGCCCACTCCAATCAAATAGCGATCTTTGATGTTCCGGGCGCGCGCCGCTGGACGTTTGGGGCGTTGTTCGAGGCTGGAAGCGTTGGTCTCGGCATCACTGAATCGATCGCATTTCCTCAAGGTAATTCGGCCGATTTCATTCTTGGTGTGTTGCGAAGCTGGCGTGCCGGGGCGGTGGTTTGTCCATTGGAACTCGGCCAGGACCGCCCCAAGATCCCGAGCTTGTTGCCTTCCGGCCTCGTTCACTTAAAAATGACTTCCGCAACAACCGGCAAGCCGCGCCTGGTCGCTTTTACGGCACGCCAGTTGATGGCTGATGCCGAGAACATAGTCGCGACGATGGGACTGCGTCAGGAGTGGCCGAATCTGGGAGTGGTTTCGCTCGCTCATTCATATGGATTCTCGAACTTGGTCCTGCCGCTGTTGTTGCACGGCATCCCGCTGACCCTGGTGGGCTCTGCTCTGCCCGAGGCCCTGCGGGACGCTGCGCGCAGCCAGGAGGCGGTTACCCTGGCAGCGGTTCCTGCTTTGTGGCAAACCTGGCATGATGCGGAATCGATCCCCGGCAACGTCAGACTCGCGATTTCCGCCGGGGCGCCTTTGACCCTGGCTCTGGAACAGGCAGTCTTTGCGCGGGGCGGCCTTAAGATCCACAACTTTTATGGGAGCAGCGAATGCGGCGGCATCGCCTACGACAGTTCCGCGATTCCGCGCACCGACGCTGCCTGCGCCGGCAGCCCGCTCCAAAACGTGACCGTGACCATCGCGGAGGGTGGGTGTGTTGAGGTGCGAAGCGGGGCGGTCGCCGAGACCTACTGGCCGGAGCCAGGTTCGGAATTGGGGCAGGGAGTGTTTCATACGAGCGATCTGGGACAGATCGCGGGAGGTATCGTGCATTTGTGCGGTCGGGCCAGCGATCAGATTAACGTGGCTGGCCGCAAAGTCTTGCCGGAGACGATCGAAGCGGTGTTGGCCAGCCACCCGCAGGTGCGCGCCTGCCTGGCATTCGGCGTGCCGAGCACCGATACCCAGCGCGGCGAGACCATCGTCGCGTGCGTCGCCACCCGGACGGCGACGATGGGCGACGCGTTGAAACAGTTTGCGATGGCCAATCTCCCCGCGTGGCAGGTGCCGCGCGAATGGTGGTTTTTGGACGCCCTGGAGGCCGATGGTCGGGGCAAACTCTCGCGGACCGAGTGGCGAAAACGCTATTTGGCGACAGTCCGAGGAGCTTCGCCGCTCAAGGTCAGGTCTGCGCGCAGCACAAGCTGATCATGTACCCAGGCCGCCGCGGTCGCCTGCACCAGGTTAGCCAGCCTTCCAGTCAAGCGCGCTTCCAGTCGAATGACCTCTCCCGGCCTCGCGCTGCCGGTGATTTTTACTGCGCGAAAACCGGCCAGTTTGAGCCCGGAAAGCGCAGGAATTTGCTGATCGGATTGGGCTACGATGCCAGCGAGTTGCGCCGCAGCTTCCACCAGGAGGACGCCCGGGAAAATCGGCTCGCCAGGAAAGTGGCCGCGCAAAAAGGGTTCATCTCCACGCACCAGGTACTCCCCGACACCCATCCGGCCTGGATCCAGGCTCAGCAAGAGATCGACAAAACGAAACTCCGGCCCGTGCGGAAGCCGGGCGAGGGCATTGGCTAAGGCATTGTCCACGGTAGGTTCCTATGGTTATTTCAGAGGTTCGACGATCTTGTAGTCGCTGGGAATGTGCGGCGAAAACCGTTCCGAATCGGCGGGAGGGTTGAGCACGGGATTGGTGAAATCGTTGCGCAGGGCCGAGCCATCGGCAAACTCCAATTCGGTTGCTCGTAAGGAGAAATCCCTGGTCTCGAACTCGATTTTTATTTGGGGCATCATCCGCCGCGCGGAGGCGGACTTGGGTTGCAGGACCAGCCGAACGCCGGGTTCCTGGACAGTCTGCTCCAGGATATTGTATTGAGCTTCGAGCTCGGCAGCGCTGCGGGGAAATCCCGCTTCGAGCAGGGCCAGGGCATCTTTCCACATGCCTGCCTGCGGGCCGGATAGAGGAAAACGTTCGACGCGTTTGAGACGGGGATAAATCACGAGCAGCTCATTTGAGCCCCGCACCGCAATCGTCTGGGCGGGACTGCCCAGCTCCCACCGGAACCGGTTGGGCGCGGCAAACCAGACGTGGCCCTTCGCCGTCAGCGGTTGGGTGAGTGATTTCAGGCTGCGCGACTGCAGAAAATCCGCCGACCACGACTGGAGATTGGCTTGGGCGGCCAGCCAGGCAGACACGGCCGGATTAAGATCGGCTCCCTGAACCCCAGGTGCCGAGAGGATTATAAAACACCAGAGACAACCTGCTAAACGAACTGTCATAAGAATGCCCTGAGATGATTTTCGCGCTGCACTTCTGATTCTGCGGAACTGAAAGATCGCTGACTTGCTCGCTGTCCGTGCGAAGCCATCCTCATGGGTGGCCTCTGATTTGTGATCGTCAATCATCTGGATCGGTTTCGGTTTTCAAGATTCGGGGTTTGATTTTCTGGCTCCCAGATGGGAACGAAATGATACCATTGGTCGAGATGCTGGCGGATGATGGGTTCAAAAATACGAACGATAACTTGAGTGAGTTGCTGTCGTGCCGCGCGATCGCGCAATGCGGCCCGTTCGTAGGGTATGGCGGGCAGCATATGAGCCGAGTACCCTTCCTTTTCCAAGGGTATATAAACCGGCAACAGAACACATCCGGAAGCGCGCGCCAGTTCCGCCGCCGCGATGGAAGCCGGAAATGGCCGGCCAAACAACTCGACCATAACAGCGCTCGGCGGCGGGGGACGGTCGATGAGCAACGCAACCGTGGCGCCGGCCTCCAATCGCTGGATGATCTCAACGAACGCAAGCGGGTTGTCTCCGACCACCAGGGTTTCGATCTGCCAACGGGCGCGCGAGGCCCGTCTCAATTCTGTAAAACCTCTCCCGGGTTCGGCCAGGGTTAGGACCTGTAAGGAAACCCCACGACGCGTCATCATCGGGCCACCGAATTCCCAGTTTCCCAAGTGCGGTGTCAGCAGCAAGACTCCTCGATTTCGAGCCCGCGCTTCCTCGAAATGGTCCCATCCGGTCGCGCTGCCGAACAAACCCTCGATATCCAGCCCCGCCTCGAAGCGCCACAGGTGGGTCACCTTCAACGCGAATTGGCAAAAAAGAGCCCGAGCCGCTTTTCGGGCGGCAGCTTTATTGCCTTGAAGAGCAGGAGACAGATTTTGGATGACAATGGTACGGCGATGGCCGGCCAGCAACCAGTAGAACCCGGCCAACCAACGAGCCAACCAGGCGGTGGCGGGGCTCGGCAGGAGTTTAATCAGACTCAACCCGAGCCGCCAAACATCCGACCGATAAAGCGTCGACGGTCTGGAGGCCGAGGCGCGTGCCGGGTTTGAAAACGGCTCCGAGCGAGTTGCGCTACTCCGTCCCAGCCGGTCCCACCAGACCGGTAACAGATAGATCGCGATGAGCATGTTGGCGCCGATGCCAACCGCACAGACCTGGCCGAGGCTGGCCATGCCCGCATTGCTGGACCATGCCAACGAGCCAAATCCGGCCACGGCGGTTCCTCCGCAAAGAAGCAGCGCGCGGCCGACAGAAAGGTGTGCCGCGCGCAAGTCGCCATGATGCCGCCGCAGGGCTAACTGCATGAAGATGCTATAGTCAACTCCAGTGCCCAGCATCAGCGGGAGCGCCATCAGATTGAGCAGGTTCCAGGACCAGCCGGCCAGGCGCATGACGCTTAGCACGCACAGCCCGCTTAATGCCAGTACCGCGAGGCTCAGCCAGATCTCGGGTGCGCGGCGGAATGCAAGCAACAGCGATAGGAGCACCAGGCACACCATGGGCACCAACACCTTCCACATGTTCGCCTTGACGCGGCCGAAAATTGAACTTCCAAGCAACTCCCAGCCCGATAGCCACACTCCCTGTTCGGGCAGTTCGGCTTGAATCCGTGCCAACTGCGCGGCCAAGCCGTTGGCTGTGTTGCTAGCGTTCGGCGTGAGCATCCCAATCGTAAAATAGTTCGTGGCGGTGCGCGCCGCCATCTTTTCGAAAATCCATTGGCTCATCGGATTGGTTGGCCAAAAAAGGGTTGGCGACTGGCCGGCCACGTTCCATGTCTGCAAAATCCCTTCGGTCAAAACCATCGAGCGTTTGGCAAAACCATTCGTCAAGGCGGCCTGACTCAAGCTCGGGCCTTGCGCTGCCAGAGCGCGCGCGATACTTCGATTTACCTCCTGAAACTCTGGTCGCGGCCAAAGCGCGGCGGGCAGAGTGAATCCCGCAATCAAACCGTTGGACATTTCCCGCGATAGAACTGCCTCGGCCCGGTCGAGATGATCGGCCACCTCCGTCACGGTCGTCCCACCGAGGATCAGCCACAGCGGCTCACGTTTTCGGGTCAAGTGGGTCTGGATCTGTTCGACCGCGTCGTAAGCGTTGCTGTGACGCGGGCGCAGGGCTGCGGCGGTCGGATCGATCCGCGGCAAGCCCGAGAATAAGATGGCGCTTGTGAAAAGTAGTACCCCCGCCGTGACAGCGAAAACCACTCGGGAGCGGAAAGGATTTGGAACGAGGAATTTTTCAGCGTTCTCACCGTGAAGCGCGGCGGCGCCGTACTGGCCAGTAAAGGTAAGCTGGTTCCGGCCCGGGAAGAGGGGTGGCAGGAATTCGAAGATCATGATAAGCGCCGCCAGGGCGACGCCTAAACCCACGAGAGATCCGAGCTGGCCCAGCCCGGGCAGCCCGCCGAAATTAAGCACCAGGAAGGCTGAGATCGTGGTGGCTGCCGCCCAAAAGATGCTAGGCGCGATGGCGTGCCGGATTTGCGAGATGCTGAGTTCGGGATGGGCGAGTGCTTCCTGGTAATGAACCACCGCATAATCGACGGCAAGCCCGAGCAGGATCGCGGCAAAACCCATGCTCACCACATTGATGGTCCCGAAAATCAGCCCGCCGAGAGCGAGCGTGCTACCCAGGATAAGCGCCAGCAGCGTCAACAACCACAGCATCGGTTTGACGCGGCGATGTGCCAGCCAGAAGAGCGCGGCGATGATGAGGGCTGTGCCTCCGATGGACCTGGTCATGTCCTGTTCCATGCCCGTGGCGATCTCTGCGACAAAGGCTGGCCTGCCCGTGTACCCGATCCTGACAACGGCCGGATTTGATACTTTGGCGGCTTCGGTGGCGGCAATCGCCTTAAGCGCGGCCAGCCATCGCGCGCATTCGCGGTACGTGCGCAACTCGCCGCGCGCCTGAACGAACAGCAGCCTGAACGAGCCGTCGGCTGAACCAAATAATTCCTGCCCTTGCCCAAAGGCGGGTGCTGCTCCCGCTGTCTTATCCGGCAGCCGCGTGAGTCCAAAAGGGTCGTAACTCAAACGACCGATCTCCTGGGGCGACATCGAAGTGGCCAACTCCTCCCTCGTAGCAGCTAAGGTTGCGACGAGTTTGTCGGCCGCGAGGCGATTCGTCAGTTCTCCGAAGACCGCCGGCGGTTGATTGAGCCACAGGTAGGCAATCAGTTCGGCTGCTTGTTCCGGATGTTCCAACCAGGGCGGCTCCCAGGTCACGGTTTCAACCAGGTCCCCGGCTTGGCGCAGGCGCTCGGCAATACCGCGTGCCGCCGACTCCGCCTCCTCGCTGCCAGTGGCTTGGATCGTGATAATGAGCTCGCGCGCATTGGCAAAATGTTCCTGGTATAATTTGAGTCCCTCGACTGCGGGCAGGCTGGAGGGCAGAAGGTCGAACACCTCCACATCGAATCGCAACCGGGTCAAACCGATGACGACGGGGACGAGCAACAATAACCAGAACCACCGTCCGGGATGCTTCAGACCGGGATGACGCCGGGGCTCAGGCTCAGTGGCAGCGGGCTTCATTGGGCGAAGAACCCCTCGATTGCTTCGCCGGTCGCGCGGTTCTCCAGGCGCCAATTCCCATCTGAATCTCTCCAGGTCCACTTAGCTGGGGGTTGTCCCCCTGCCAATAATCGCGGCAGATACAACCAGAGCAAGCGTTTCGGGGGCTGGCCTGGGCCGGCGTAGCGCTTGTTTTGAGGCGGAAACTCCACCTGCCAACGGTCGGCTGTGGTTTGGCCGATCACTAAGGAAAAGGGTGATTTGCTGAATTGCACAAAGGTTCGTCCTTCTGGCCCTGTTGCAACCACCACTTCGCCAGCGATATCATGTTCACTGTTGGGCAATTTCCAGACCGCTTGCCCCTGGCGCACCTGCCACCCCGGCTCGGCCAGGTTGACGGCTGGCAGCCGCCGCGAGAAGGTCAGGCAACCACAGGTGCCGAGCACGAGGAACAAACCAACAGCGATAGCGCCGAAACCCCAGTCCCGGGCACGAGGTTTCTTATTCCGCGGTGCCGGCAGGTTCCGCCGCCTAGGGCTGAGCCGAGGATTTTCCAAAAGCAAAAGATTTTGATGCGGCAAGGAATGAGCAGCGGAGGTCAATAATCGGTGCTGCTGACGTCCTTTGTGCTTCCCGTTTAATCATTTCCAACTGCCTGGATTAATTGCGGATATCTAGGCTCCCCGCCAGTACATTTCCGCCCAGGGCCGCCATTTCTGCGAATTTTTTTGAACATCACTTTGATAAACTAATCCAAAACTGCCGGAACCGCTTTGCGGATTTTAAAAGAATGCGGTGATGAGCACAACCATGCGGTGACAAACAAAACAATCTGAGATTCCAGTTTACAATGAAGCCAAAACTGGCTACTCAACCTATTCGTTTTACCCAAGAACGAAGCACTTGTTATGATTAAGGTTCAGAATTTAGTGAAAATCTTCGGCACCAAATCTGCCGTTGATGGCGTCTCGTTTTCCGTGGAACGAGGCGAGGTTCTGGGCTTTCTTGGCCCGAACGGCGCCGGAAAGTCCACCACCATGCGGATGATCACCGGCTTTATCCCACCTTCCGCGGGGACCATCACGGTCGGTGGGTTTGACGTAGTCGAGCAAGCGATCCCGGCTCGCCGCTTGATTGGTTATTTGCCGGAAAACGCTCCGGCGTACACCGATATGACCGTGCACGGATTCCTTAACTTCGCGGCGGAGATCCGCGGACTCAGAGGCGAGGCCAGGAAGAAGGCCGTGAGCCGCGTCGTGGAGATGTGTTTCCTCGAGGCGGTGCTTCACCAGAGCGTCGAGACTCTCTCGAAAGGCTACCGCCATCGCACATGCTTCGCACAATCCATCATTCACGACCCGGACGTTTTAGTGCTCGACGAACCGACCGACGGCTTGGACCCGAACCAAAAACATGAAGTCCGCGGATTGATCCGGAAAATGGGAGAAAAGAAGGCGATCATTTTTTCGACGCACATCCTGGAGGAAGTCGACGCGGTCTGTTCCCGGGCGATCATCATTGATCGCGGCAAGATCGTCGCCAACGGCACACCCCAGGAACTGCGGCAGAAATCTGATTGGGCTGGGGCGGTAACGCTACGCGTCAGCGGCATCAATGGCGCGACGTTGAACCAGAAACTCTGTCAACTGCCGCTCGTCAAACGGATGACCGTGCTTCGCGAGGATGCGACCACTGTGACCGCGCGAGTGTTTCCGATGTCCAGCGTGAACGGCGGCTTGGCGGCCCATATCGCCGACG
>JANXQE010000496.1 GCA_025356925.1 Limisphaerales bacterium
CTGGGAAGATCTCCCGCGGCGGTGTTAACGTAGGCGGAGCCGTTCCAGGTCCATTGATGAAACTTCGTGGAGGTGTTTTGCCCGAGCGGCGCAGAGTAAGCCATGAACCCGCTGCTGCCGAGTGAGGCGGCTCCGGTGAAATGCTCGCCTGGGGGAGAGGTTAGCGATTGAGCCAAAGTGGGAGCGGTGATGCCGTTGAAATTGTAAACCGCGCCCGTCACCCCGTTGGTATCCAGGACGAGTAATCGAGTGCCATTTGTGCCGGACACAACGAACAAGCGGCTGATAAAATTAGCAATGGAAAAGCTGTTCGAAGGGGCCAGTGAGTAGGTGCCGGGAACCGGTTCGATGACTTGGTAATCGTAAATCCGGAAGTCGGAGGGTGAGTAGAGCAGGAACTGGGTGTAGGGATTGGTGCTGTTGAATTGCCCGGTAACGTATTCATACGGGTTCGGCGTTTGGGAAATAGCGACGGCTGTCACGCTTGCGGCGACGCCGGATGAAACGTCCAACAGGCTGAAAGAGTCGGCGTTCACACCCGAATTGCGCTGGAACAGCGCGAGCACAGGGGGCCGGTTGGTGTGAAGCAGTACTGGATTTGCGCGCTCGCGCAGAAAGCCGATTGAACTGTCGGCGATAACGGTACGATTAGTGGTGCCGTCGTTGCGGATTAAGGTTTCGTGAAACGTCGGCGAGTCGTTGTAGAGGCTCGCGATGTAAAGGTCATCATGCGTCGTGTTGCCGACTCCACCGATGTCGATGGCTGCGACAAGATTGGGGCCCAGCGAAGGAAGGAAAACGCTCGCAGGCGACCCGGCGGCCAACGGGTTGTTCGCGTCTAGAATGTTCACTCGGTTTGCGCCGGGACCGGTGAGCGCAATCGAATCGAAGCTGAGGGAATCGAGTTTGCCGATTCCCAGGCCCGTGGCATTAGCGATGCCGCTGGCGCGCGCAGAACTCCAGGAATAAGTGCCTGGAGAAACCTGGTAAGCGATGCGATAGGCCCCGGTAGCCTTATCCACAATGATCAGGTCGGAACGGCCATCGCCGTCGAAGTCGCCGCTTGCCTGCAGTTCCCAGGCGCTTTCATAGACGAACGCTTGCGCGCTGCAGACACCCAAGGCGGCGACCAGGATCGGCAAAACCACCGCCAGGGAGTTTCCGATCTTCCCCTTGCGCCGCGAGGTTGTGGGAAACGATGCTGGGATGATTTTCATGGCACATCGACCGGGTTGGAGGGGATGAGTTGGTCGATTTCGTGATTTGGACCGAAATGAACCAGGACATATTGATAGCGAGCGCCGGAAATGATCGGCTGAGTGTCCTCCAGCCAGAGCCAAAGGTACCTAAAAGAGTTGTCGGCCAGGGTCGTTCCGGTGACGAAGGGATCCAGGACGAAGGTGTTAGTTGTTTGTCCAGCAACGCCGGTGAGTTGGTAGGCGATGTTCTCCATGAGCGGCGACACCTGGATGGTATCCCCGGAGGTGGTCGGGAAATTCGCGTTGGGAACCTGGTAGCGGTACATCGTGCAAGGAAATATCGAGCCGCCGAAGCCATTGGTGAGCAGAATCGACATCGGATCCAACGCCGCGCTAATTCGCAGTTGGCCCTTGGTCGAGACGAGCGTGCGCAACCCAAGTGGGGCAAAGCCAACGAGAACCCCGTTGCCGGTGAAACCGCCGGATTGAACACCCAGGTTCGTGTTTCCGGGAGAAAGGAAAAACGCGAGGGCAAAGAAGTTGGGAGCGCTCGAGGGGAGCGGTCGCGCCGGCCAGGGCACATTCAACGAAGGGGCGTTTGTCGGCGACCAGTCAAAAGGCTCAAAGTCGCTGAAGTCACCGCCGTCGCCATGCTTACTGAGGGCACGAACGGAGACGAAGTAGGTCTTGCCCAATTCAACCGAGCACGGCACTTGGAAGACCGCCCCGTTGTTGCCAAATGCGGGTCCTGCCTTGGGGGTGTGGAACGAGTTGAACGAAAGCGTAAGATTCGAGCCGCCGACGCTGAAGGGCATGGAGATGGGTGGTTCGCCGGAGCTCGACATCTGTGGAGAAAGCACATACTGGTTGGTGTTCGGGGGTGTCGGCAAACCGGCGATGCGCACTTCGAACCGGTCCACTCCGTAGGGCGGACAGAACCAGGAGAGTTTCATGCCTGGGGTGGTTTGGTCCCCAGTTGAAAGGATCTTCGCCAGCACAGGAACGGGGAGCGGCGTGTTGGGAGCGGTATCAACACAGCCGAGCGGGGTTAAAGGACTCGGGTTTCCATTGTTGTCGAGCAACTGCAGGTAGAAGCAGATCGTTCCGCCATTGACCGGCGGGGCGGTTTCAAAGCACTCGATGAGCTGCAAAAGGTTCGTGATTGGTCCCTGGCATAGGAGCGACAACGGACCGTCGTCCACGCGCCGGTAAAGACGATACTCGGTACTGCCCGGCGTCGGATGGATGATGATGCCGATGTTGTTGGTTCCGAGGACTCCTCCTCCACCTCCGCCCGGATCGTGCTCCGCACAGCCGCCAATCTTACGGTCTCCGGCGAAAGTGCGGATGCTTTCCACGATCGCCTGGAACTCAACGTCGGCGTATTGCTGAATGGTTGGAGGCGTCACCTGCGCGACCGCAAAATCCGAAACCTTTCCATTACGCAGCGCGGCTCGGCAGAATACCTGCAACGTGATGGAGAACGGCTTGGAGTTTGTGAACGGGTTTTGTGGTGGGAACCACCACGTGGACGCGCCGAGCGCCCCGTTGAAAGTGAGCCGCCCGAGAAAGTTGCTGACGACCATAACGCCCTGGGGACCGGCCAGATCCGCGCGATACACTCCCACACCATAAAACTCGGCCCACTCGAACCGCTGATCCAGACGCGCACAGTTTAGGAACAGGTCGAAGTTGATCAAATCGGGCACTCTTGAGGGCGGGTACGCCGGCTGGCTCGCCGTCACGACGGGGCGAAGGCAGTTGATCTGAATTTGCCCAGTGCCCGCGGTTGGACCGTTGCGAAGGCGCAGAACTCCATAGGCCGGTCCTCCGGCGCCGGAGAGGTTGGCTCCGCAAGCGCCGGCATCGGCCCCTCGAACGGTGTACCAAAAGGTTTCCCCGTAGGCTCCCGTGGCGGTGGGCGACCCGGGACCGGCATCGATGTAGAAATTGTTTGAGGCGCCGGGGATGGTGGGAACTACGCCGATGAGATTGTTTCCCGGGTCCCCTTGCAGCGCATTCATCTGCACCAGGTTCGTCCAGCGATAGACGTAGTAGTTGAGCACGGTGTCATTGGTCTGCTGGTTCTGCCGCCAAACCACTTTCAGGGTTTGGTTCGAGGTCATGGTATTGGTGGAATACGTATAGTCGTTCAACACGTGAACGCGAGTCGGCGGATACGGCGGCATGCGGTCACAGACCGTCGCGAGCAATCCTGGTGACAAAGTTCCGTCACGGCTCAACAAATCTCGGGCAGAAACGAAGTAGAGGAATTGGGCACCATTGGTGAAGCCATAGTTGACGTAGTTGGGTTTGCCACGCCCGTCGTCATCCATGATGAAAAAGGTGTTGGTGTTCCCCGGCGCGACCACCATTGCGGCGTCTGCCACAGACAAGAGCTGGCCGGGAGTAATGGGCACGCGGTTGACCAACTTGGCCACCGCCGGGTTGCTGGCGGCAAGGTTGGTTAAGACAGCAATCGGGGGTGGATTGGCCACATTCCAGCCCTGCGAAGCGGCGTAGCCGTTGGCCACCCGATACAGGTTATAGCCAAATTGCATGAGGCCAAGCCGCCGGAGGGTGTCGGGCGTGCCCCAGCGGAATTTCAAGTTAAGATCGCCCTTGGGAGTCGGCTCCGGCACGAGGATCGGCGGACCCGGTTGTGGAAGGACCGTGGGACTGCCCGCCAGGACAGTCACGCGCCCAATCACCGCAAGGTCCTGGTTCAGGACGGAATCGAAGGCACGGACTTCGAACGTAGTGAGGCCCGGACCGATCAGCTCCGCATCCGCATACCCAAAAGCGAGGTTGATCCCAGGATGGTTACGGGCCAGCAGAAAAAGGTTCTGGTAGTATCGAGGATCGTTGAGCGATCCACGCATGACCGCGGAGAGTTGGTCGGCACGGGAGATAGCGGAAGAAGGCATGAAACTGCCGAAAAGCTGCGTGAGGTCAGCTTGGAGCTTTACCAGGTCGTCGCCGATATTCTCGGCGCGTTGGAGCAGCGGTTCGATGACCCGCGCATCGGTCTGCAGAGTTACGATCGACCGGCGAGCGTAAGGGGAGTTATTGGTCTCGTCACCGGGCTTGGAATACACCGCAAACACGCGATTGCTGATCAAACCCGGCTGGGTCGCTTG
>JANXQE010000499.1 GCA_025356925.1 Limisphaerales bacterium
TGCTGCGCACGCTCTCGGCGCCAACCATTGATTCGACTTTTCCCGAGTCCATGCGCACAAAAGGCTGGGCTATGAAAACGCTTAATACTCAGCTCGCCTCCTGGACTGAACTGCGCCACGACACGGTGCTTTACGCCAAGCAGTCGTACACCGAACCGATTACTTGTGGGTACCCAGCAGGATTCGTAGAGCCTCTACCGGAATTCTGGCAACAGATGAAGACCCTCGCTCAGGTAACGGCAAAAGCCTTAGCTGAACTACCGCTGTCCGGCCAGGTGACGGTGCCCGGCCATGCAACCAGGTTCGGCCAACTCCCTCCGATGACATTTGATCTTGGTGCGGTTCAGCTCTTTGAAGTTTCGTTTCTTAACAACTTCGCCGGCCGAATGTCGACGCTGATGTCCATTGCCGGCAAGGAAAGAGCTCAAGCGCCCTTAAGTCTCGAGGAGACAGATTTTCTGAAAAACATCGTTGAGGTCACCGCATCTTATTCAAACTACCGTCAATGGAATGGGTGGTATCCAGGTCTCTTCTACAAAAACGTTTTCACGCAACCGACAGATATGGCGCAGTGCGACTTATGGGACGCGCTGGTGACCGACGTCCACACGGACCTTCCGGACCCACTGTTAACTGGCGATCCCGGCGCTGTCATTCACGAAGGCGTTGCTAACGTGAATCTTCTGTTGATTGCAGTCGATAATGGACCTGACCGGATGGTTTATGCTGGCCCGGTGCTCAGTCACTATGAAATCGAAGTGCCTGGTGTGAACCGAATGACCGATGCCGACTGGAAAGCGAAGGTTCTGGCCGACCAAAAGCCGCCCCCGCCGGATTGGACGAAGTCCTATCTGGTTCCGGGCACGATAACAATCCCATCAGCGAACCAATAGCGACTTCCATACCATACCTCACTTTGGCTATTCGTAGCGGAGAGCGTCGATGGGGTCGAGCTGGGAGGCTTTGCGAGCGGGATAGAAGCCGAAGAAGATTCCCACTGAGGCGCTGACTAAAAAGGCGTAGACCACCCATTCAGATGGGACGAGCGTTGGCCAACTTGTCTTGGCAGCGATCAATTTCGAGACGCCGAAACCGGAGCCGATGCCGAGGATCCCACCAATCAAGCTCAAGGTGACGGCTTCAATGAGAAATTGAAGCAGGATATCGCGCCCACGAGCGCCAATGGCCATGCGAATGCCAATTTCGCGTGTCCGCTCGGTGACACTCACGAGCATGATATTCATGATGCCGATGCCGCCGACCACGAGGGACACCATCGCAATGGCGGCCAGCAAGAGGGTCATGGTTTTGGACTGAGCCGTCGCCATTTCAGCAATTTCCTGCTGGTTCCGGACGGTGAAATCATCGTCTTTGCCAGGGGTGATCTTATGGTTTTGGCGGAGCAACTCGATGATCTGCTGTTGAACTGGATTGAGCAAGGTCGGTTTGGCCGCCTGGACGATGATCGAGCCAAGCGTCGTCACGCGCTGGACACGTTTCATGGCGCTGGTGTACGGAACGATTATCAGATCGTCCTGGTCCTGACCTTGCACTGAGAGGCCTTTGGGGGTGAGCATGCCGAGGATGATGAACGGGACGTTTTTCACCCGCACCACCTGGCCGATTGGGTCTTCTCCCGGAAACAGTTGGTCGGCGATGGTCTTACCGATTACCGCGACCTTGTTCGCGCTGCGCACATCCTGCGCCGTAAACGAAGAACCGGTGATGATCGGCCACTGACGGATATCAAAATATTCGGGTGATTCGCCTTGAATTGAAGTGTTCCAATTCTGACTGCCCGCCGCGATTTGAGCGCGGGTGCGAATCTCGGGACTAACCGCGACGACTCCTGGGATCTCGCGCAGGATGCCTTCGGAATCGTCGATGGTCAACGTTCCGGCGCCGCCCCAACCGGACCGAACCCCGCCACGACTGAAGCTGCCGGAGAACACCAGGACGACGTTTTGCCCCATGCTGGCGATCTGGGCTTCGATCTGAGATTTAGCCCCGTTCCCGATGCCGACCATCGCGATGACAGCGCCCACGCCGATGATCATTCCCAGCGTGGTCAGCAACGTCCGCAGCTTGTTGCGACGCAGAGCGCGCCCGGCGATTTTCAAGGTGGCCAGAATTCTTCTCATACAGTTAATTTCACCGCTTGTTGGGCGTCACGCAAGGCTCGTAACTCAGTCTCGGCGTTCAACCGCTGGGCGACGGGCGTATCGCTGACAATCCGGCCGTCGCGCATGATAAGATTGCGCTTGGTGTAACGGGCGATGTCCAGTTCGTGGGTGACCATGACAATGGTCATGCCCTTTTCGTTGAGGCTCTGAAAGACCCCCATGATCTCAATGCTCGTCTGGCTGTCAAGGTTGCCCGTGGGCTCATCGGCCAGCAGCAGCGCGGGTTGATTGACCAGCGCGCGCGCGATCGCCACCCGCTGCTGTTGCCCGCCAGAAAGCTGGTTGGGGTGATGGTCGGCACGTTCGGCAAGGCCGACCGTTCCCAGAGCATTGGTGGCTCGCTCGCGTTGCTCCCGACCGGACAGATGGTCCTTTGAGTAAAGCATCGGAAGCTCGACATTCTCAAGCGCCGAGGTGCGGGACAGCAGATTGAAGCCTTGAAAGATGAATCCGATCTTCTGATTGCGGATATCGGCCAAAGCATCGCGATTCAGTTGAGATACATCGGTGCCGTCCAACAAATAATGGCCTTTGGTTGAACGATCCAGGCAGCCGATGATATTCATGAGCGTGGATTTGCCCGAGCCGCTGGCGCCCATGATCGCCACAAATTCTCCCGCCTGAATTTCCGCGGAAACCCCGCGCACGGCGTGAACGTCGACGCTGCCGGTGTGATATATCTTGTGGACCTCCTGCAATTGGATGACGGCGTTCATAAGGGGGCTAGGGTGAGAGCTTTTGAGAGGGGCGTTGCCGGACGATCAGCCAAACGACCAGACCGGCGGCAGCGCAGACGATAGCGCCGATGGTCACCGCCCAGCGAACGCCCAGGTAATGCGACAGGGTCCCCGCCTCCAACCCACCCAAGGGGGTGGTGCCGCCGAACACCAGGGTCCAGATACCCATGACGCGTCCGCGCATCTCGTCGGAGGCGCTGGTCTGCAGCAGTGTGTTGGTCGTCGAAAAAAACAAGAGCATTCCCCAGCCCGCCAGCGCCAGCAACACGAGAGCTGTGTAATAGCTTTGCACCCAGGCCAGCAGCAAAAGCATGGCCGAGAAGAACCCTAAGCCCCCCAGCACCAGCACTCGCCGGTTCATATGGGCACCCACCGATGCAACCGTCAGGGCGCCGAGCAGAGCGCCGATGCCGTTGGCGCCGAGCAGCATCCCGTATCGCGCCTGCCCCACCTTGAGAACATCCCGCGCGAAAGCCGGCATTAGCACGGAATAAGACCAACCGAAAACCCCGACGACGGCGAAGAGAATTAACAGCGTGCGCATCCGCCCGTGATGCCAAACGTAGGAAAAACCCTCGGCGGCGTGAGCCCAGGCCGAACTGTTGCGCGGCGGTGGGACGAACCTGGGCAAACGCATCAGCCACAGGCCCGCAATGACGGCCACAAAGCTCAGCCCATTGAGAAAGAAACACATCCCGATTCCCACGCGCGCCATCATCAGCCCGGCCACGGAAGGCCCAATGACGCGGGCACCATTGACGATCGAGCTGTTGAGCGAAATCGCGTTGATCAAGTCCTCGCGACTGGTCATCTCGACCATGAACGCCTGGCGAGCGGGCATATCGAATGCCAGCGCGCAGCCGCCGAGGGCGGCCAGAATCATAATGTGCCACGGCTGAATCCGCCCGCTCCAGACCAACCCGGCAAACAGAAAAGCGAACACCATCATGCTGACCTGGGTGCAGAGCACGATCCGACGCTTGGAATAGCGATCGGCTACCGAGCCTCCCCAGACCGAAAACAACATCATCGGAGTCGAGCCGACCGCTGCAACCACGCCCAGCAAAATCTTCGAGCCGGTCAACTCGTAAACCAACCATCCCTGGGCGGTGTTTTGCATCCAAGTGCCGATGAGCGAGATGAGCTGGCCGCCGAAGAAAAGCCGAAAGTTCCGGTATCGCAGAGAAGCAAACGTATTGCGCCAAGTTAGCTGCTGCAGGACGATTCGCCGCGGCTGGCCCGTGACCTCCTCCGGAACACTGGCGAGGGCGATGGCCTCCTTCCTATTTTTTTGTGGCATGGCTCATTAACCTAATGGCTCGCGGCGGATTTTCAAAATCATCAGCGGCGGGCGCTACTTCCCAACGGGCCGGCGGACCTCCGAACGGCCCAAAGAGAGCGGCCGCAGAGTTCGCGAACGCGAAAATCCATATCGCTCTAGAACCGCCGGAACGGGCCGCCACCAAAGGGATTCGCGGCCGCACCCTGGCGTGAACTGGCATCACCCCCGCTGAGCATGCCGGTGACCACTTGCATCCCTTCGTCGAGGCCCTCGATGACTTCGGTGGAGATCCCATCCGTGATACCCAGTTTGACCTGAACAGGCTTAAGTTGGGGAGGCCCAGGGTCCTTCGCATCGCTGCTGGATATCAGCACGTAAACGGTTCGGAGCAGTTGCCGTTCGGACCGGGGGCGGCTCCGCGCCCCGCCTTCGCCTCCCGCTGATCCGCCGCGCGGTCCGCCGGCTCCGAACCCGCCCGGTCCTCCTCCTCCGCCCCCTCCTGCTCCTCCCCCACCTGCACCTTGCCGGAAAGCGCCCGGCCCGCCTCCAGAGTCGACGGTCGAGCGTTGCGTTTGGGCCATCCCCTGGGGTGTCGCGTTAGTCCTGGTCGCGCTGCCGACCGCCTCGGGCGGACGGAATCGCAGCGCGGCATTGGGGATTTTCAGGGTGTTGTTGCGTTCGGCGATGATGATCGAAGCGTTCGCCGTCATTCCCGGCAGCAGTTTCAGATCGGAGTTACTAACCCCGATGACGCAATCGTAATTGATCACGTTTTGGTTCGTGATGGCACCGTAGCGAATCTGGTTCAGCTTGCCTCGGAAGGTGCGGTACGGAAAAGCGTCGACAGAGAAATTCACATTCTGCCCAACGACCGCGCCACCAATGTCGGCTTCCGACACCAGCGCGTCGATCTGCATCTTGGCCAGGTCATTGGCGATTAGGAAGAGCGTGGGTGTATTAAAGCTGGCAGCGACCGTCTGGCCGACATCCACGCTGCGGGTGATGACGACCCCGTCGACCGGCGCGTAGATGGTGCAATAGGAGAGCTGAACTTTGGCGTTCTTCAACGTGGCTTCGTCACTTTGGACCTGGGCCTGGGCCTGGAGCAGTTGCGCGTGGGCGGTGTCATGGTCCGACCCGGAGACCAGGTTATTGGTATAGAGTTGATCAGCACGGTGTGCCTGCACCTCGGCCAGAGCCAGGTTCGCTTTGGAGTTAGCCAACCCAGCTTCGGCTTTGAGCACGTTGATATTATATGTGGAAGGATCAATCTCCGCGATGACCTGGTTGGATTTGACCGTGGAGTTGAAATCGGCATACAACTTTTCCACAATGCCGGAGATTTGGCTTCCGACCTGGACATTCAACACGGGACCCAGTTGGCCGGTGGCGGTCACGACTTGAGTCAGGTCGCCGCGCGAGACCGGGGCGGTTTGGTATTCAGGCGGCGTGTCGTGGTGGCCCGAGTAGTACCACCAACCCGCACCACCGATCGCTCCAATCAGCAACAGAGTAACAATCCACTTCATAAGTTGGCGCTAACGCAGTGTTCCAGGTAGATGAGACACTCGCGATTGCCCCGAGGTTACTGGTTTTCTCAGCGCTGTCGATGGGGGAGTGGGGGGGGGAAATCCGAAGGCCGAAAGAAAGATCCCGGCAACGCGCAATACGGGAGTCTCTGGAGTAGTTTGGCTCCGAGGCCAGATTCGGATTTCGGATTCCGGGCTTCTTTCGGCCTTCGGATTTCGGGCTTCGGGTTTCATTGTCCAGCACTGGCGCGCTTCTGCAAACGACGCTATGATGGCGCATGGTTATCTTGGGACTGGGGACCGCGGCACCCCCGCAACGGTATGCCCAGAGGGATTGTTGGGATGCCGTGCAGCAGACCAGCCACTTTCGGGGACTAACGCCTCGTTCTCGAGCCATTCTCAAAAAAATTCTCACCGGCCAGAATGGTATTGTTACCCGGCATTTGGCGCTCGACAAACTCGCAGATGCTTTTGACCTCGACCCCGACGTGCTCCACGCGCGTTTTGTGAAGCAGGCGCCCTTGTTGGCGACGCAAGCAGCGGAGCGCGCGCTGAAGGATGCCGACACCGGCGCGGACAAAATCGATGGCCTGATTATCAGCACGTGCACCGGGTACTTGTGCCCGGGCCTTACAAGTTACGTCGCCGAGCGGTTGGGGCTGCACCCCCAGGTTCTGGCGCTCGACCTGGTTGGTCAAGGATGCGGGGCCGCGATCCCCAACCTGCGAACCGGTGAGGCGCTACTCAAATCCGAAAGATGTCGACGCGTGCTTTCGATTTGCGTGGAGGTCTGCAGCGCCGCGCTCTTTTTGGATGATGACCCCGGTGTCCTGGTCAGTGGGTGTCTCTTTGGGGATGGCGCCGGCGCGGCTGTCTTGGCCGCTCAGGCCAATGGCAGGCGCCGGGTGGAATGGAAAGCCAGCGGCTCGCTGCTCAACCCACGCGATCGCGATCAGTTGCGGTTCGATCAGCGAGAGGGGATGCTGCGGAATATCCTGACGCCGCGGGTTCCCGAGTTGGCAGCGAAGCTGGTTGAGCGAGTTCTCGATGATGTGCTAAGCCAGGCGGGCGTGGTGCGCGGTGACATAAAGCGCTGGGTCCTTCACCCAGGAGGCCGAGATGTGCTCACCGCGGTGAGACGCAAGCTGGGGCTGAGCGAGGAGGATGTCCGCCTGAGTGCGGCCATGTTGGCTGAATTTGGGAACCTCAGCAGCCCCTCGGTTTATTTTGTGCTGCAGGCGGCGCTTTCGGAATCCGCGACGGGAGGTTTTTGGTGGATGAGCTCTTTCGGCGCCGGCTTTAGCGGACATGGGGCACTGTTGGATGTGGAGTGAGAATCCAACGCTGAAAAGCTGGGAAACAGAAAATGAATCGATGCGTGGAGCCAGAATGGCTCGATGAATTGCCCGAGGCAGACCCACGTGCGATCGGCTCGCGACGCGACCTGCGGCGGTTGAATCAGTGGATGGGAAACGCATCAATCATGGCAAGCGCCCTGGGGTCGCTTCCAATCGACGGCAAGCCATGGCGCATGGTTGAAGTCGGCGCTGGAGATGGCAGTTTTCTCTCCCGCGTAGCCCGTCGTCTGGGCGCCGGTTGGCAGGGCACACGAGCCACCCTGCTCGACCGTCAGAACGTGATCGCCGAGGATGCCGGTCTGGGTTTTCGCAAGCTGGGCTGGGAGGTGGAAGTTGTTACTCGTGATGTTCTGGAGTGGTGCGAAGAGACCGGCCCCCGGCTGGGTACCGTGGTTATCGCCAACCTGTTTTTGCATCATTTCGGTCGCAATCAACTGGAGGCCCTATTGCGCGGAATTGCGCGGCGAAGCAGCTTCTTTGTGGCCGTGGAACCGCGGCGTTCGTTGTTCTCGCTGGCGTTCAGCAGGCTGGTGGGCCTCATCGCCTGCAACGCGGTGACGCGTCACGATGCGCCAGTAAGTGTGCGCGCCGGTTTTTGCGGTAACGAACTCTCTCGCCTCTGGCCCGGGACAGAGGGATGGGTGATCCGCGAACACTCGGCGGGTCCTTTCAGCCATTTGTTTGTGGCGCGAGCGAAAGTCTAATGAACAAGCCCATAGCGATCATTGGGGGCGGGTTGGCCGGGCTGACGCTCGGGATCGGACTCCGACGCCGGAATGTGCCAGTGACCATTTGGGAGGCGGGCCAATACCCGCGGCGGCGGGTGTGCGGCGAATTTGTCAGCGGTCGAGGTCTGGATGTCCTGCGTCGATTGGGCTTGCTGGAGGAGTTTGTGGGTGCAGGCGCGATCCCGGCTCGCAGCGCAAAAATTTTTTTTGGCACCGCGCGATCGCCTCTATGGCCGCTCGAACCGCCGGCGCTTTGCTTGTCGCGGTTTAGCATGGATCATCTGCTGGCCGAGCGTTTTCGCTATCAAGGAGGAGATCTCCGGGAGAAAACGCGCTGGGAAGGTGACGTCACCGGAGAAGGTGTCGTCCAGGCGAACGGCAGGCGCGCGCAAACGGTGGAAAATGGGTGGCGGTGGTTTGGGCTGAAAATCCACGCGCGAGGGGTGCAACTTGAAGCCGATTTGGAGATGCACGGATCGGGCCAGGGCTACCTGGGCCTTTGCCGTTTGCCGGGTGGAGAAGTGAACGTTTGCGGCTTATTTCGAGGCCGTCCTGGAACCGTTGGCTCACCGGTGAAGGACCTTCTAAGAGGCGCCCCAGGCACGCCCTTGCATCGCCGTTTGGCAAGCGCAGTGTTCGAAGAGGCTTCATACTGCTCTGTTGCCGGGCTTGGCCTGCAACCACAGCGCGCGATCGAACAGGGGGGCTGCCGCCTGGGGGACGCGCTTACGATGATCCCGCCGGTAACGGGCAATGGTATGTCGATGGCATTCGAGGCGGCGGAGATTGCCCTCGATCCGATCGCCGCTTATGCGCGTGGCGAGATTGCGTGGACCGCGGCGTGTGCCGCGACGGCCCGGGCTTGCGACACCGCGTTCCGAATGCGCCTCTTCTGGGCGCGGTGGCTGCAAGCCACGATGTTCTCACCGGTACTCCGAGGCAAGCTCGGCGCTGTGGTGCTGAACTCACGCTGGCTTTGGCAGTTGGTTTTCACCCGGACGCGATAATGGGGCCCGCGGAACGACAGCTCCGGCTGTCGTCCTTGGCCCTGACACGCTTCCAAAACGTACGCACCGGCGATTGCGTTGCCTTTAGGTCCAAGCTAACGTGGCGTGGCCATGCCACGCCCGGAGAGTCCTGCCGCCTAAATGCCGCGCTCCTTCGTCATTGTGAACTCTCAGGCAACCCGTGGGCAATTTGGGCCATTGCAATGAAACCGCTTTCTGAGTGCCGGCTTTATGCCTTTGTCGATAAGGCATATTTGGCCGGTCGCGACCCCGAGGTTGTGACCGCCTGCCTTTGCGACGGCGGCGCTGATCTCATCCAACTGCGCGCCAAAGGAGCGGCGCTCGAAGAGGTGCGCGTTTTGGCCCGAGCCCTTCTGGCTATCACCCGACCAGCGGGTGTGGGCCTGGTCATAAACGATCATCCCGTGCTTGCCCGGGAACTCGGCGCTGATTTTTGCCATTTGGGTCAGGAAGATTTCTTCGGCGCTGGCTTCCTGCGAGTGGCCGAGTTGCGGCCTGCGCCCTGCCCCTTGCGCATTGGGCTCAGCACGCATCAACCCGCGGATGCCCAACGCGCGTTGCAAGCCGCGGCCGACTATATCGCGATCGGTCCGGTTTATCCCACGGCAACAAAGCCCTCCGCCAAACCCGTCACACTCGAGTACGTTCGCTGGGCTGCCGCTCACGTGACTGTCCCGTGGTTTGCCATCGGCGGCATTAACCTGAACAATCTTGATGAAGTGATCGCCGCCGGGGCACGCCGGATCTGCGTCGTCTCCGCCATCCTGGATACACCGGACGTTGCGGCGCGCTGCAGGGAATTCAAAGCGAGACTGGCGTAATCTCGTTCTGCGAATATTGCTTTGGGATTGCGATGGCGCAAACGGTCTCTTAAGTTCGCGCGGTCAAACAACCTGAACTGACCGTTGAATTCGTAATTTATGAGCGTGTTGATTGTTGGCTCCACCGCCCTGGATTCCATCAAGACTCCCCAGGCGAAGAACCCGAGGCTGCTGGGAGGTTCGGCCAGTCATGCCGCGGTGGCCGCGAGCTTTTTTGGCCCGGTAAAACTGATCGGGGTGGTAGGTGAAGATTTCCCCAAACGGTATGTGCGACTTTACAAGCGCCACCGGATCGATCTGGAAGGGCTGCAGATCCTGCCCGGCAAAACGTTTCATTGGTCCGGCGAATATGAAGCCAATATGAACAATCGGCGGACCCTCCTAACCGAACTGGGAGTGTTCGAGACGTTCACGCCGACGCTGCCAAGATCGCACCAGGCCTCACCTTTTGTGCTGCTGGCAAATATCGCACCGTCGTTGCAGATCCATGTCCTAAACCAGATGCAACGGCCGAAATTCGTCGCTGCCGACACAATGGACCTTTGGTTGAATATCGCCTTGCCGGACCTGCTGCAGTTGCTCAAGCGTTTGGATGCCTTTGTGCTCAATGACAGCGAAGCCCATCAACTGACGAAGGAAGATAACGTATTTACCGCTTTGAAGAAAATTCATAAACTCGGACCCAAGTACGTCGTCATCAAGAAAGGCTCCCACGGCTCGCTGCTTTCGGGACCCAAAGGCTTTTTCATCTGCCCGGCTTATCCGCTCCACAAAGTCGTGGACCCTACCGGGGCAGGTGATTCGTTTGTCGGCGGGATGATGGGCTACCTGGCAGCGGCCAAAGGCGGAATCGACCAGAACATCCGCCGGGCAATGATTTACGGCAGCGTGGTAGCCTCATTTTGTTGCGAAGGATTTGGCCTGACCCGCACGACCAAAATCAAACGCCAGCAGATCGACCAGCGCGTCAAGGAACTGGAACGGCTAACCCGGTTCTAATGCCGGCGCTCAAACCGTAAAATCGCTGCCCGGGTTTTTCTCGCGTTCCTTTTTACTCATCACCTTCACGTTGGCCGCCTCCTGGATGACCAGGGAATGGGGGGGGACGCTCGTGGTCAGAAATACGCTCGCGCCGATGGTGCTGTGTTCACCGATGACCGTGTCACCACCCATGATGGTTGCGCCGGAATAAATGGTCACATGGTCTTCGATGGTGGGATGCCGCTGCTTTCCGCGCAAGGCCTGGCCAGCCGCCAACGAGCGGGCTACCAACCCAACCCCCTGATACATCTTCACGTGATCGCCGATGACGGCGGTCTCACCCACGACGGTTCCGGTGCAGTGGTCCACGAAGAAATGCGACCCGATGCGCGCTCCCGGGTGGAGGTCCATCCCCGTGCGAGTGTGCGCCCACTCGGTCATGATCCGGGGAATTAATGGAATGTTCTTGAGATAAAGTTCGTGGGCGAGCCTTTGCACGGCGATCGCCTCGATGAAGGGATAAGCCACGATGACTTCCTCTTTGCTCAGCGCGGCCGGGTCGCCGTTGAACGCCGCCTCGGTGTCGGTCTGGAGCAAGTCGCGGATTCGCGGAAGACTGGCGAGGAACTCGAGAGTGTACGCGTGAGCGATGGGTCTCAGGTCCCGCTTGGGCATCTGGAGTTCCGGCGGAGGACAATACTCGAGGCTCTTGGCCACCTCTCCCTCCAGACTGCTGAGAACATCCTGGACCAGTTGAGTCGTTTCGGTTTCGAGCTCGGAGGAGTGGATGAGCTTCTCGTCGAAAAAGCCGGGAAACAACAACCGAAGCAGATCCATCGTGATCAGCCCAATTGCGCGCTTCGAGGGCAGATTTTTACCATCCAGGTAGTTGATGCCGCCAGTGTGTTTATACGAAGCCACGAGGCGATCGGTTAATTCGGCTACGGTCATCTGCACCCGGAGATTATCCCTTAAGCAACCAGGCAAGGCAAGCGGACGAGCAAAGCAAGCGGAGGTGAAAGCCCGAAGCCCGAAAGAAACCCGAAATCCGAAATCCGAAACGCAAGCTGTGCTCGGGCCGCCGGGTGGGCTCCAATGTTTTCGATTGGCAGCCGTCGGGTTTCGGCCCCGCCGGTTGATCCGGGACGACATGTCCTTCAAATCGCGGCCGCTCACAGTTACCCTGGTGGCCATGACGGCATACTGGCAATGGCCACTGTTGTTCGCGACCGGCCTGGCGGCCGGCTTTGTGGACTCAATCGCCGGCGGCGGAGGGTTAATCACCCTGCCGGTACTGCTGAGCTTCGGGCTGGCCCCAAAGGAGGCGCTCGGCACAAACAAGCTCCAGGCGACATTCGGGTCCGGGAGCGCAGCCGCCCATTATGCGGCTGCGAAAGCGGTCCCTTTGAGGGCTTGCGCGCGTGGATTCTGTTACACGCTGGTTGGCGCGGCGCTGGGCGCCGTGGTCGTGCAGCAGGTCGACCCCACTTTTCTGAGGAGGGCGATTCCCGTGCTGCTGGTCGTGGTGGCTGGTTATGTGCTACTCAAGCCGCGGCTCGGATGCTTTGACGTGCGTCCCAAGATGAGCCATGCCGGGTTTGATCTGGTGTTCGGCCTGGCACTGGGATTCTACGACGGCTTCTTCGGGCCGGGGACCGGCACGTTTTGGACGATGGCCTACATGCTCAGGCTGGGCTTCAATATGACGCGAGCCACCGGTTACACCAAAGTCATGAACTTCGCCAGCAACCTGAGTTCGCTCGTGCTGTTCTTGATCGGCGGCCAGGCGTACTTCGCCATCGGTTTGACGATGGGAATCGGCCAACTCCTCGGCGCCAGGATCGGTTCGCGGATGGTGATCGCCCGTGGAACAAGGTTCATTCGCCCCGTATTTCTTGCGGTGGTTTTATTGCTAACACTAAAGCTCCTCTATGATAGCTATTCGGCTTAGTCCCGGCTTTTTCTGTGGCCTAAAGTGCTCTCAAATCGGTGACGCAGGAAATGCCTTGCGCACAGGTTCCTTTCGGTTTCGCCCATGCACTGGGACCATGAACCCAGGCCAGGTGCCTCGCGAAGCGTCTTTGAGTGCGGCGGTCCTGCGCCGCTTTTGATGCCCCACCAAAGCGCCACACCACTGGCACGCTCCAAAACCTTCGGGGTTACGGCCCGGTTCATGGAAGGCCCTCAGCGGGCGCGAAGGAGATACTGCTGCGGCCTGAAGTCCGCGGGCCGGTTGAGCGCACCCAGCGCACCCACTTTTTCTTTGCGCCTGACCGGGCGTAAAGCTAGCTTGGGACTGCGTTGTCCGGTGGTGTAAGGGTAGCACAAGAGTCTTTGGAGCTCTTTGTCATGGTTCGAATCCATGCCGGACAGCCAACCAACGCGTCCACAAATCACGACTCACGCCTGCTGGCAACGGGGTGCAACACGGTGAAGATCAAGTTCTTCTCGACCGACGGCGCGACCCATAGGCTGTGCTTCGAGGTGAAAAGCGAATATCGGGGAAACAATTGTGCTGACCGGCTCAAAGCGGCCGGCGAGGTTTCGCCTCACCGATGCTGTGTTCGATATCGGCGCAGCCATCGGCGCGGTGCGGCGTCTGCCGGCTGGAGTTTAGATCGTGATGAATCGTCGAGTGCTTGATCCGAGCCGGACGCGAAAAAACCTGGCAGAGAATCGGTTCGAAGAGATTTGATTTCGAAGAAGTGTCCTTAAGTATGGAAGAATCCGCACCAGCACCCGACGAGCGGGTGGACCCAAAGGCCCGGCCGAGAATGTCTCTGCCAGCCAGGTTGCTCAATGTATTTGCAGTGCCGGGCGAGGTTTTTGGAGATCTGAAGACGGCTCCTCCGGCCATTTCGAATTGGCTCGTGCCGGCCATCTTCGGGGCGGTCATAGGAGTCATCTCGGTATTCATTATCCTGTCCCAACCAGCGATCCAGAAGCAGTTCCAGGAGCGGCAGACAAAGTTGATTGAGGAAGGCCCAGGTGCAGGAAAAATGACCGCACAAGAGCGAAACTTCGCGGAGAAATTGACCGGGCCCGCAGTCCTCAAGGCTGTGGCGGCTGCCGGGGCGGTGATCGGGAGCTTTGTGAGTGTGCTATGGTGGGGGTTCCTCTTGTGGTTCCTGGCAAGGAGATTGTTGAAGGTGCAGGTCCCTTTCCAAAAGACGCTTGAAGTGGCCGGCCTGGCGATGATGATCAACGTGCTGGGCGGAATTGTCGCGACGCTGCTGATCGTCCATCTGGGAGGAGTGGGAGCTACTCCGAGTCTGGCGCTGATGGTCAAGGATTTCGACACGACACGAAAAGGCCATCTCTTCGCCGCGGCGGCGAATGTATTCTCGTTTTGGGTGGTAGGAGTCCGCTCGATTGGTCTGGCGAAGTTGGCCGAGGTCTCCTACCTTCGAGCGGCTTGGGTAGTTGTTACATTTTGGGTGCTGGAGCAATTCTTCTTTGTCATCACCGGGCTGGGACAACTGGCGATGTAAGTGCCCCGTTTGAAATTAGCCTGCCTCAATAGTGAAACAAATCCTCCGCGGCCGTGTCTTAATACATATCTAAAAAATGGCAAAGTCCATAAAACGCAGAAAAATTATCATTTTCTCGCTGATCATCCTGGTCCTCGCCGGACTGGGAGCGGTTGCATTTTTCCGGAAACGAGAGGCGGTGATCACGGTCCAAACCGAGAACGTTGTGCGGCGGGATATCACCGAAAAAGTGGTCGCCAACGGGAAAATTCAGCCGGTGCTCCAGGTCAAGATCAGTCCCGAGGTTAGCGGCGAGATTATTGACCTGCCCGTCAAAGAGGGACAAGCGGTTAAGAAAGGCGACTTGATCGTAAAGATAAAACCGGATTTTTACCTGGCACAGCTGCACCAGTCTGAGGCGGGGTACGAATCCGCTTTGGCGGGAAAGGCCCAAGCCGAGGCTAACTTGGAGAAGGCGGAAGCTGATTTCAAGCGAAACAAAGGCCTCTGGGAAACCAAACTCATATCCGAGGCGGACTTTATTGGTTTCAAAGCGGCTTTCGACGTTGCGAAGGCGCAGGTCGAGAGCGCCTTGCACCAGGTTGAGAGCGCCAAAGCAACGGTGGCGAGTGTCCAGGATTCCCTGGACAAGACGACCATTGTCTCACCCATGACCGGAACGATCAGCAAGTTGAACTCGCGGTTAGGCGAGCGGGTGCTGGGTACCGTACAAAACGTCGGCACCGAGATCATGATTATTGCGGACCTCAACGAGATGGAAGCACGGGTGGACCTGGGCGAGAACGACGTCGTACTCATCGCCCCTCACCAAACTGCGCAACTGGAGGTCGATGCGTTTAAAGACCGCAAGTTCAATGGAACCGTTACTGAAGTTGCCAATTCCTCAAACGACGCAGGCTCCCTGACGACCTCGAGCACTAGCCAGGAGGCGACCAAGTTTCAAGTGCGGATTCGCATCCAGGAAAAGGCAGATTTCAGACCGGGAATGTCAGTGACGGCTGAGATTGCCACCCGATTCCGGACCAATGTACTGACCGTGCCGATCGCCAGCGTCACGACACGGCTGCCAAAGGAAAAGGACAAGAAGAAGGAAACGAAAATGGCGTCAGCCGATCCGCCAGCCACCAACTCAATGTCGGGTAATAGCACCAGCCAAACTGGCACGAATTCCTGTACAACCAATGCTGTCCAGGAGGCGAAGTCGGACAAGAAATCCAAGGGAGCTGCCAAGCCGGTTGAGGTGGTCTTTTTGATGGATGGCGAGCACGCCAAGATGTTGTCGGTGAAAATCGGCATCAGTGATGACAACTACTGGGAGATCACTGATGGCCTCAAGGAAGGACAAGAGATCGTTGCGGGCGGATACCGGGCGATCAGCCGGGATCTGGAAGATGGGAAGAAGATTAAGAAAGGCCCACCGGCCGGCGAAAAGGACAAAGAAGGCCAGCCAGATAAAAAGGATTAAGAGGAACGCATGTCCGTGATCCGGCTGACAAAAATATCGCGGCGCTACCAGATGGGGTCCGAGCTCATCCATGCGTTGCGCGAGGTCTCGGTAGAAATTGAG
>JANXQE010000138.1 GCA_025356925.1 Limisphaerales bacterium
AAGCCCGTCCAGGTGTGCCCTTCAGCGATTGAAAGATTTTGTGAAATCCTCATTGAAGACCTCGACCACTTTCTTCTCGATTTTCGAGCCGGCGATCAGATCGTTCAACTGGCGTTCATACGCCGCGCTGTCCAGGGGCAGTTCCAGGGCCTGGCCGAGCAGCGAGGAGAAGAGGATCGCGTTGGCCAATTCGACCGAGTGGATGCATTCGGCGCCGGGAGCGATCAGCGGATCGTGGTTCAGGATCGCATCGACGAAGTTATGCGTCAACAACGCATGGCCATTGGCGGCATTCTCGAAGGGTATTTCGACATTCCAGATCTCGGGTTTGGCAAAACCGAGCTTTGCGGATTTGCTGAACTGGATCAGGTCACCCACCTTCGTCCGGAAGTTTCGGGAAGGGGTCACGACGCATTTATCATCCAGCCGACGTCTAGGGGGTCAATGATAATGTCAAAGTTATCGACTGGCATTGTCTCTGCGGGCCTCGGATTGTTCTCCGTCCCGTGTCTCACAAATTGAGCATCCAGCATCCCGGGGCGCGGGCTTAGGTTAAGGCAGGATTGTAGCCGACCATTCCGAAATTTCGCAGCGCCAAATGATAGCCGAGGTTTCTCGGCAGGTTCCACCACAACCCAGTGCGGGATTTCCACATGCGCTCAGCTATCGACGGGAGGGAATAAAATTGGCGAGCGGCCCATTCGGTTCCCATGAGCAACTCGTGCGGAGTTATGCGTGCTGGCTGAAAGACCACATCTCTTTTGCCATTGTACTTCTCCCAATCGTAGGTCAAGATTCGCCCCTGGCGTTCGAGGCGGTCGAAAAGCGGCGTGTTTGGGAAAGGAATGAGGGTGCTAATGGTTGCCGAGTCGACGGCGATGGCTCTGAACGTGTCGACCGTGCGTTCGAAGATACCGCGGTCGTCGTGGTCGAAACCAAACACGGTGCCAGCCTGGACAGCGATCCCGAGGTCGTGAAAACGGCGCACGGTTTCGGCGTAAGTTTCGGTGCGGTTGTGGGATTTATTTGCACCGTTGAGACTATCCTGCGAGATACTTTCGAGGCCCAGGAAGAGCGCTTTGCAGCCGCTTTGTGCGGCGAGGCGCAAGAGCTCTTCGTCATTGGCAATGTCTGCGGTCGCCTGGCTCGTCCACCAACGTTTGAGCGGCGCGAGTGCCTTAAAGAGCTCCGCGGCATAGTCACGGTTCGCCGCGATGTTGTCGTCCCACAAGATGAGCGCCCGGCCTGGCATGCGCCGAACCTCCGCAATCACTTGCGCGATCGGCCGGTAGCGCATCCGCCGCCGATACATGGCGGGAATAGTACAGTAATCGCACGCAAACGGGCAGCCGCGTGTGGCGATGGTAACGCCTTTGCCGTAAGCCCGGCCCTTAATCAGATCCCAGCGCGGGGCGGGCATATTCACCAAACTGGGGAAGTCCTTGCTCTGGTAGTGGGCTTTAAGTTTATCGCGCTCGAAATCTTCCAGTAGGGAACCCCATACCAGTTCGGCTTCGCCCACAACCACGGAGTCCGCATGCTGCAGCACTTCTTCCGGGAGTAGGGTCGCATGCGGTCCGCCGATAACGACCTTCTTGCCTCGCGCGCGGAAGGCGGCGGCCAGCCGGTAAGCATGCGGTGCCGCTGGAGTGTTGGCGGTAATGCCGACGAGGTCGCAGGGTAAATCGAATCGCACTTCCTGTACGATCTCATCCGTGTGGGTCACCTTCCAGTGCGGCGGTGTGATCGCCGCAATGAGCGGCATGGTGAGTTGTGGGAACCGAATGAGCCGACGGTAGCGAACGAAGCGCGAGGCGTCGGATTCCGCGGTAATCAGTTCGAGCCAGAACCGAGGTTCCGGATCTCGCTGGCGACGTCTAGGAGAAAACATCGGTACAAAGGCGAACTCGACCTTACCGACGGCTCGATTGCATTTTGTTGCCGATGGGCAACACGGCGGTGAGGGGATAGGCTCCAGAGGGTGTCGTGGTGGTAATCGGAATGCGGAGAGGAACACCCGGTAGCAAGTCAAAATAGTTGTCCGCCAAAATTTCGTGGCCGCCATCTTCAAGATGAACAGCATGGCAATAAACAGAACTGCTGACTTCCAGGATACCATGATTATTCTTGTTCGAAATAACGGGTTCGGCCAGCGCCAAGTCCCGCTGGTGCGCCAGCAGCCAGATGGATTGATCGTCAGGGATGCCCTTGCCGCTCAAGGTGGCCGCGTAGAGCCACTCTCGGGGGTTTCGTTCATTGGCCGATGGCAGCGACGCGCTCGCGATTTCGATCATCCCATTCTCCGGGATGCTGAGGTTTCTCGTTTGCAATTCGCGCGCGCTGCCATCCAGGCGATACCAGCCATAACGCACGGTGCCCCGATAGGATTTAAGCGTGTCATTGACCACCCGGGTCACCAGGTGCCCCGGACGCGAACGCACAATGACTTTAACCGGGCTGCAGGCGCGCTTGTACCAGTAATAGCTGGCCTTGCGCCGCGCGTAGTGGTCGATCAGCGACCAACCGGTCTCGCCCCAGCAGTCGTTATAGGACCATACCAGGTTCCCTTCACAATCATCCTTCGGATCGTCTTTTCGAAAACGCATTGACTCCATCATTGCGCCCTGGACCACGGCCTGAACCAACTGGCCGTACAGCAGAAAATCGGGCAGGGACAGGTCTTTCCGCTCGCCATAATGGGATTTGATACCGATCAGTGTGATGCCGCGTTCCATTGAATTCTGGTGGATCTTCCAACCCAGGCTATCGCGGGACAACTCCTCGGGCTTCAGGAAATCCCGGACCGTGGCCAGGTTAGGCGGCCCCATTACCCCGTATTCGCTCACGAATCGAGAACGGCATTCATCGGGCACTTGCGGTTCGACGCGCCGCAGGGGATCGGCACTGTTGCCGAAGGTGTACCACCAATGACAATCGCCTGAGGTCTCGCTATTGGGGTTGTCACCGCCGGCCGGGCTGCCAGGCCAATAGGTGCGCGCGGGATCGTAAAAGTGGCAGACTTCCGGTAACACCTGGCCATAAATCAGCACGCCTCCGATGTCCTCTGGCTTGGTTTGGTTGCAACCCCACCAATCCGACATGCCCAGCAGGCACTCGTTGTTTCCACTCCACAACGCCAGGGAGGCGTGATGACGGAGGCGTTTTACCACACCTTCCGCCTCGTTGCGCACCAACGCCAGAAATTCGGGCTTGTCATCGGGGTATTGAAAGCAGGAAAAAGTGAAGTCCTGCCAAACCAAAATGCCGGCACGATCGCAGGCGTCGTAAAACGCGTCGTCTTCATACAGACCGACACCGTTAACACGGAACATGGTCAAGTGGGCGTTCTTGGCTTCACCCACCAAGGCCTGGTAGCGCGCCGCATTCATCCGCGCCGGGATCAAGTCGGCGGGCGCCCAATTGCCGCCCTTGCAAAACACATCTTTGCCATTCACCTTGAAACAGAACCGAGCGCCCTCCGCCAGGGGCGAACGGTCCACCTCCACGGTACGCAAGCCCACGGTTTGCACCTGGCGGTCCGTTTCTGCATCCCCACAAATGACTCGTGCCGTCACGCGGTAAAGCGGTTGGTCGCCCATGCCGTTCGGCCACCAAAGCTTCGGATCTGGAACTGCGACGTGGCACGCGATCATCGACCGGCCTACTTGCGCGTCGAGCCGGCGCCGTTGGATCATGGGCTCACCGCGCGGCGGGTCAATTTGCAGCTCCAGAATACAGGCTACTTCGCTCCAGGGTTGCGGGTTTTCCACGGTCACTTCCCCGTCCAGGGATACTTCTCTGCCGTGGATGGTTGTGTCCAAGCGCACTTGTTGGATCACCACCTGGCTCCGCCCCTCCAGACGCACTCCATGCTCGATGCCAATATTGGGCAAGGGATCACACCAGTCCCATCCATACTCATAGGCCGGCTTGCGCAGTAGCCGCCGCTGGTCAAAACTGCGCGTGGCAAAAATCCCCTTGAATCCGTCCCCCCGATCCCCCGGCGGGAGTAATTCGGTTCCGCTGGTTACGCGCACCACCAATTCGTTGACACCTTCATGCAACAACCGCTTCACGTCGAATTCTTTGGCCACGAACGCATCCTGGGTCGTTCCGGCCAGCTTGCCGCTCACAAAAATCTGACCGTACAAATCAATTCCGTCAAAAACGAGCCGCTGCCTGAGGTTTTTTGAAAATCCGGGTGGCGGCTTGAACTCGGTGCGATACCACCAGGAATATTGCTCGGGCCATCGTCCATGCTCCCGCGCATTATCACTAATGTCCGGGTCCGGCATGCGTCCGGCGCGCATCAGGTCCAGATGAACTTCGCCCGGCACCTGCGCCGCCAGCGGCTCGGCGTTTGTTTGCTTAAACAGTTGAAAGCCACTCTCCCCCTCTGCCGCCAAGGGCAGTGCCGTCACCGTCCACATCCCACTCAGGGATAAGGTCGGATGCGCTTCTTTGATCAGAGGCAATTCGGCTCGGGTCGCATTGTTAAAAATCAAAAGAAGAACGATTCCCGTGCATAATTTCTTTGCCATGGTGATTTTGAGCTTTTAAGCCTGGCACCCATTGTAGGCCATGTTTACACGCGTGATTCGGTATGCTTTTCATGTCGGCCGGAAGCAAGCCATTGTATGGCGCGCTTGCCAGTCGCGCGAGGCGAAGATGGAAATAGAGCAAACCGGGGTTGCCCGCACGAAATTGTTGGGCCGCTTGGCGTTCGAGCACAAGTAAGCTCTCAGTCTCGCTCGCAATGGACTGGCCAATGACCTCATGGCGGGATCTCAAAAGCGGTGTGATCAAGCGAGTCGGACAATTGCCCACTCGCAGCCAAATGAACTTGGGGGGAGAGCCGAACACAGTGGCCCTCTGATAGAAGTCCGTATACTTGGAGAGGATCGTGAACCCGTGCTGCTTCGCCCAGGCCCAGACGACGCTATCATCGGCTTCCTTGAGGCCGATAGCCTTGATGTGTGTGGACTCAGGAAGTAAATCAACGATCTGCTGAAC
>JANXQE010000174.1 GCA_025356925.1 Limisphaerales bacterium
CGTCGCGCCGCACGGGTCGATCCGTTAATCGCTTTGCGAGCAGAGTAAGTTCTCAAATTCAGACTTCACTGACTAAGCATGAATGACCTAAAATTCGCCGTCCGCCAACTTGTCAAAAACCCAGGCTTCACCGCCACCGCGGTGCTTACCCTCGCCCTTGGCATTGGCGCTAACACTGCCATCTTCAGCGTAGTGAACGCCGTTCTGCTGCGGCCATTGCCGTATCCAGAATCGGAACGACTGGTATGGATTAGTGAGGGCAACCAGAATTCCCGAGAATTCCCTATCTCCTTCCCGGATTTCATCGACTGGCAGGCCCAGCAGACCGTCTTCGATCAAATCGGAGTCTATAATTGGGGTGCCTACAATCTGGCCGGCTCCGGCGAGCCGCAGCGTTTGCGAGCGGCCCAGATGTCCGCCAGCGCTTTCGCGGCGCTGCGGGCGCAACCCACGCTCGGCCGTTTATTTACCCAGGACGAAGACAAACCTGGCGTGCCTCGCGTGGTCGTCCTGAGCCACGAGCTGTGGCGGAATCGGTTCGGTTGCGATCCCGCAGTCCTCAACCAGGCCATCAGCCTTGACGGTGTTTCCTACACTGTAGTTGGCATCATGCCGTTGGGATTCGTTTTCCCCACGCCAGTGGATATCTGGGTCCCGCTGGCGCCATTTTACAGTTTGCCGTCGTACCAAGACCGCAACAGTCATCCCGGCCTGGAGGGGGTCGCACGGCTCAAGCCCGGAGCGACCTTGGAAAAAGCGCAGGCCGAAATGGAAATGATCGCGAAGCGGCTCGAACAGCAGTATCCCGCTTCCAATACCGATGTTCGAGTCCGCCTCGACCCGTTACTCCACAAGGTAGTGGGCAACGTTAGCCGGGCTTTGTGGACACTGCTGGGCGCCGTCGCCCTCGTATTGTTCGTCGCATGTGCGAACGTTGGAAATCTATTGCTGGCTCGAGCAGCCGCTCGACAGAAGGAAATGGCCCTGCGCGCTGCGCTGGGCGCTGGCCGGTGGCAGATTGTTCGGCAACTGTTGACCGAAGGCCTGCTGCTGGCCGTTGCCGGCAGCGCGTTCGGATTGCTGCTCACCCACTGGGGCTTGGAACTTATCCTTGCCGCGGGCGGCAACGCCATTCCGCGCGCCGCGGAAGTTCACATGGATGGCGGCGTGCTAATTTTTACCGCCCTCGCAGCATTGACGACCGGAGTTTTATTCGGCCTTGCGCCAGCCTGGCAGGCAAGCCGGCACGTGTTGCAAGCCGTGCTGCAGGCCAACTCGCGCGGCGCCACAAGCGGACACCACCGGCTGCGACAGGGACTGATTGTGGCGGAGGTCTCGTTGACTCTGATGTTGCTGATTGGGGCCGGTCTGTTGCTGCACAGTTTCCACAACCTGCAATCGGTCAACCCCGGTTTCTCCACTGAGCGCGTGTTGAGTTTCCGACTAGACTTGCCGAAACAAAAGTATGGCACGCCAGATCAACAAAACGGTTTTTATCAGGCTCTACTCGAGAGACTGCGTGCTGTTCCTGGCATCCAAGCGGCCGGTGTGTCGTCACGCTATCCGCTCGAGCCTTTCAATTGGCTGGCCGACTATCAGATCGAAGGCCAGCCCGAGCCGACCTCTGGTCACGGCCTCACCATGGACATGACCCTCGCAAGCCCCGACTATTTTCGTGCGATGGGTATCCCACTTTTGCGGGGACGCGTCTTTACGGACCAGGACAATCGAGAACATGTGCGCGGGACCGGTCGCCAGCAAGAAGATGGTGCGGGCCTCAGCGTAATCATCGTGGACGAGGAGTTCGCTCATCGGCATTGGCCAAACGAAGATCCCATCGGCAAACAGGTGCGGATTCCGTGGGGCGAACGTGCACAGAACCCTGTGCTGACTGTTGTGGGCGTAGTCGCTCGGGTGAAGATGCGCGAATTGAGCGAGCACGGCGGATTCGTCCAGGCCTACCTGCCATCGTGGCAGTTGCCTGAACCAGGCAGTGCGGTGGTCGTGAAAACCACCGTCCCACCGGAGACGCTGATCAGCTCGGTGCGCGAACAAGTCAGTTCGTTGGACCCAGCACAGCCTATCTCGAACCTGCAGTCGGTCGAGGAACTGCGTAACAATTCGCTCGCCCCCCAACGAGTGAATCTGGCATTGCTCGGCATATTTGGCGTTTTGGCGTTGGCGCTGGCCGCGATCGGCCTCTACGGCGTCCTGGCTTACTCGGTGACACAACGACGGCGCGAGATCGGAGTGCGGATGGCCCTGGGCGCTCAAAGAAGGTGCGTGCTCGGTCTGGTAATTGGAAATGGGATGAGATTGGTGGCCGGGGGAATGGTTCTGGGTCTGGCAGGTGCCGCGGTGCTGACGCGAGTCATGAGAAGCCTGTTGTTCAATGTGGCTCCGTTTGATCCGCTCACGTTCGCGTCGATTCCCGTATTATTGACCGTTGTTGCACTCCTGGCCTGCTGGCTGCCCGCAAGAATTGCCGCAAAAGTCGACCCAATGGAGGCTTTGAGAACCGAATAATCGCTTCAAGGAAATAACTTGCTCGAAACATAACTGGACGTTGATCAAATCATGAAACTACGTAAATCCACACTCCTCATCACCGTCGCGGCCCTTGCGGCGTTGGCCACTTCAATTCCTCTCCAAGCGGCTGACGCCGGACGACACGAGCACAAAGAACTTTCCGCCAACAGCGGCGGCACGCTGACGCTCAAAGCGGTGGTCGGAGCCATCGAAATCAAAACCCACGACCAGAATGTGGTGACGTTCGACTCGGTGCTGAAACCGGGAGGGACTAGCAAATCAACCGAGCTCATCGATCAGGTTGAGTTTGACTACCAGACCGACAATGGCGACGTGACGATCAATGTTAGATGGAAGGACGACGAACGACCGCGTAACGCAAACCTGAAATGCCGGCACACACTCGTCATTCCGGCGAAATACAATATCGACGTTCGAACCGCCGGCGGCAGCATCAGCGGTCAAGACATCAATGGCCGGGTGGTCGCGCATACCTCCGGCGGCGGGATTCGTTTCGGCACCGTAAACGGCGAGCTCAAGGCCCACACCAGCGGCGGCGATATCGCCTTCGATGACGTGAACGGTGACACCGATATCAACACGTCTGGAGGCAACATCACGTTGGGTAAGGTTGGCGGCGACGTCATCGCCAGGACGTCAGGCGGCAATATCAATTTGGGAGCCGTGACCGGCAACCTGAAATGCAGCACTTCTGGCGGTTCGATCACTGCGGAACTCGCCAAGCAGATCGCAAAACCGCTCGAACTGAATACTTCCGGTGGCAACATCAGCCTGGCCGTGCCAGGAGATTTCAAGGCCGACCTGCAGGCCAGCACCTCGGGAGGCAGAGTTGCCTGTGAGCTCCCGCTGGAAGGCAGGATCAAACCAAGTTCAATCAACGGTAAAGTCAACGGCGGCGGCCCCGAAGTGACGCTGCACACGTCGGGCGGAAACATCGAAGTGGCAAAACGGTGATCTGCCAGTCGGCGGGCCCATTGTTTCACCATGAACGACCTCAAATTCGCCTTCCGTCAACTGCTGAAGAACCCCGGCTTCACTGCTGTGGCCGTGCTCTCGCTTGCCCTGGGCATCGGGCTGAATACCTCGATGTTCAGCCTCATGAACGTGCTTTTGCTGCGCCCGCTGCCATTCGAGCGTTCGACATCACTGGTCCGCCTCTACCGCGCGACGCCGCAAAACGAAAAAGGCGGATTTTCTCCCGCGGACTACCTCGACCTCAAACGCGACGAATCCGGCTTCGGCCAGTTCGCCGGTTACCTCCATGCAAGCGTGTCCCTGTCGGAACCCGGTCGTCCGGCGGAGCTACACGAAGGGATGCGTGTATCCCCGGACTATTTCAACGTGCTCAAAGTCCAGCCTGAGTTGGGCCGCGCTTTCCGGCCCGAAGAAGAGGTTTTTGGCAATCATCGGGTCATCATCCTCAGCCATGCCTCGTGGAAGAATCGGTTCGGGGGTGCCCCGGACATCGTTGGCCGGACCATCCGCGTGGACGGCGAAGCCCACGAAATCATCGGCGTCCTACCCGACTGGGCGAACGACGACCGTGTGATCAGGCAGGTCAGCGTGTTTCGTCCGTTGAGCTTCAACGAGCACGAGCGTATCTCCCGCGACAACCAGTGGATCGACATTCTCGGTCGGCGCGCCGGCTCGATTCCGGCGGCGCAAGGCGACGCTTTTGTCTCGTCTTTCGGCGCACACCTCGCGGCTGATTTTCCAAAAGAAAATGCGGGAAGCAGCTGGGGCAGCCAGAGTCTGCTCGGCTCAACCGGACACGCCAGCGGCCGTGTTATTATCGCGATGCTCCTTGGCCTGTCCGGCTTTGTGCTACTGATCGCCTGCTCGAACCTGGCAAACTTCCTTCTGGCGCGCATCGTTGCGCGATCCCACGAATTCTCTGTACGCGCCGCGCTCGGTGGGTCGCGCCTCCAATTGATCCGACCGCTCGCGCTTGAATCGCTGGTCATAGCTGCGGTCAGCGGTGCGGGGGCGTTGTTTGTCGCGATGTGGGCGGCTGATTGGCTGAGCGCCCAAAGCGTTGCCAGTGGTGGAGCGCCGATGAGATTCCCGCTGGACTGGAGGGTGCTCGGTTTTGCGATGGGCGCCTCGCTCCTTACGGCCCTGATCTTCGGGATTGTCCCCGCGTTGTTCGCGACCCGGGTTGACGTGAACCATGCGCTCAAGAGGGTTGCGCGGGGAACCACCGTTGGCCGCAGCCATCAGCGTCTGCGGCGCTGGCTGGTCATCGGTCAATTCGCCATGGCGATGATCCTGCTTGCTGGCGCGGGATTTTTCGTGCGCGGAGCGGACAGCCTGCTCAGGCAACGGTTTGGCTGGGACTCCGGTCATGTGGTGGAAGGGGCCTTTGAGCTACCCGCCGGCAAGTATCCCGGGAGCGAACAGATTCTGACATTTTACCGGCAGGCAATCGAACGGCTCGGGCAATTGCCGGGTGTGAAAGCGGTCAGCCTCAGCTACGCCCTCCCCCACTCCGGCCTGGCGGGGCCGCGTCGGTATATTATCGAAGGTCACGAACGACCCGCCAAAGGCTTGGAACCGTTGGCCAGTTTTAACGGCATCACCTCCGCGTATTTCGAGGTTACGAGCACACGCCTGCTTAGCGGACGGGTCTTCAACGCAACGGACAGCCCGACCTCACCCAGAGTCGCGATCATCAACGAGAGCATGGCTCGTGCGCTCTTCGCAAACAAAAACCCCATCGGACGGCGGATTTCCCAGGCCGACGTTGAAAATCCGAATTGGGCGGAAATAGTGGGTGTCGTCGCGGATGTCCGCTCGATCGGTTTGTATCAACCGCCGATCCCCTTTCAAGTTTACCACCCCCTGGCTCAGGAGCCTTGGCACGAGGCCACCATCGCGGTGCGCACGGCCGACATCGCTCCGGAATCCGTCCTCGAACCCATTCGCGCCGGCATCACGGGTCTTGATCCTGATCTCCCGGTGCGCTTCTTGATGTCCGCTGACACAATGATCGCGCATTCATCCTCCGACGTCGACATGCTGGAAAAAATGCTGGGCGCTTTTGCACTGCTTGGCCTCCTGCTCGGCGCGCAGGCGGCCGAGGTGATCCGCCTGATTCTCGGTTCAGGGATCCGGCTCGCCCTGATCGGCGTGGGCTTCGGTCTCTTCGGCGCATTCGGACTTTCCCGCCTGATCGCGAGCATTATGCCGGCAATGCAGACCAGTGGCGGTCTTGTGCTTGTGGCTGCCGCCGCCCTGCTGGTGATAGTTGCCCTGGTCGCCTGCTACCTCCCCGCCCGCCGCGCGGCGCGGTTGGACGCAATGGCGGCATTGCGAGCGGAATGAGAATCCGACCGACCATTCACAACTGATATCAAATCATGAATGACCTCAAATTCGCAGTCCGCCAATTGTTGAAGAGTCCCGGCTTCACCGCCGTCGCCGTGCTGACATTGGCCCTCGGCATCGGAACCTGCACCGCAATGTTCAGCATCGTGAATGCCGTCCTGTTGAAGCCGTTGCCTTTCTTCAAGCCGGACCGTCTGGTCTGGATCGAAAACGTTTTCAGCGATGAGGGGCTCTCCGGTCGCACGTCCCGGGCGGACACGTTCCTTGGGTGGCGTGATCAGTGCAAAAGCTTCGAGTCACTCGCTGCCTACTTCGCGTTCTCCGACTACGGCCGGCTGACATTGACGGGCACGGGCGACCCCGAGCGCCTGCGCAGTGTGGGCGTGTCCGAAAACTTCCTGCCAACACTTGGAATAGTTCCATTGCACGGTCGCAACTTTACGGCCGAAGAGTGTCAATGGCTTGGAGCTGATGGCCTGAGCCTCAAAACTAGCGCCGTTCTCCTCAGCCACGGCTTCTGGAAACGGCGTTTTGGCGGAGATCCTTTTGTCGTCGGCCGAACGATCACGCTCAACAAGAGTCCCAGCACCGTCGTTGGAGTGCTCCCGGCATCGTTCGATTTTGCCGCCATCTTCACGCCGGGCAGTGATGTGGATGTCGTCACTCCGTTTCCCCTGACCAAGGAAACGGCCAGTTATGGCAACACCGTGTTCGGCATCGGCCGGTTGAAGCCGGGTGTGACAATCGAACAGGCCCAGATCGAACTCACGGTCATCAGTGACCGGTTGCACGAGACGATCAAGGGCGTTGGTGCGTTCGGCGCCAAGATTCGAGCCTTGGACAC
>JANXQE010000232.1 GCA_025356925.1 Limisphaerales bacterium
TGGGTGGTGAGATTGCGGCGCGCCGCCGCCCGGAAGCGCCGGAGCTGCCGGGGCTGCCGGAGCAGTGAAGGTGGGCAAGCGCCGGGGATCCTCGACGCGCTCCAGAATGAAATCCTGGCCCTCCGCTCGAACATGCATGCCGTAACGTTTGCGCAGGCCTTCCGCCAGCAGCACGCGCAGGTAGCCTTCGCGAGTGAAATGTTCCGGCGGCGTAAAGACGGGGTAATGGAGCTTGCCGAAAGGAATCTCCAGGTTGCACTTCTCGGCGACTTCCAATGTGTTGCGGACTGCGTCGGGCGTCTCGGCGAAACGAGCTTGCATTTCCTCGGCCGAACGCAGGTAAAACTGCTGCTCGACGTACTTCATCCGTTTCGTGTCCGAAAGGAGCGTTTGGGTGCCGATGCAAATCAGGCAATCATGGGCATGGGAGTGGTTCTGCTCGACGTAATGAACATCGTTGGTCGCGATGAGCTTGAGGCCAAACTCCTGCGCCCAGGGGATCAGCAGGCGGTTGACCTTGGCCTGTTCGGGAATGCCGTGATTCTGCAGTTCGAGGTAAAAATTCTCCGGGCCCAAGGTTTGTTTAAACCAATCGATGGCCGCGCGGGCCTTCGGCAACTGGTCTCTCAGAATAGCCTCGGGGATTTCACTGGCCAGGCAGCCGGAGAGGGCAATCAACCCTTCTCGATGGGCGGCCAGCAGCTCCCTATCGATCCTGGGCTTATAGTAATAGCCTTCGAGGTGAGCTGCGGTGGCCAGTTTGATCAGGTTCTTGTAGCCAACTTCGTCTTTGGCGAGCAGGACCAGGTGATTATAGACATCGCGCCCGCCGTTGCTGGATTTCTTGTCCAGGCGGCTGGCCGGCGCGACATAAACTTCGCAGCCGATGATTGGTTTGAGCCCTTTTTCACGTGCCGCCTGGTAAAAATCAACCGCTCCGTACAGGACACCGTGGTCGGTGATGGCGATGGACGGAAACCTGAGGGCATGCGCCCTGTCCATCAACCGGTCCAGGCGGCAAGCCCCATCGAGCAAGGAATACTCGGTGTGCAAGTGCAGGTGAACAAACTCGGCGTGCGCCATAGCGATCAGGTTACCGTCCGCCGTGCTGTAGCAGCAAGCAAGAGATGTTCACCGGTCCGCTTTGGCCTCCTGGGGAGCGTGTTGTCCAGGGCCCAGACCAGGCTGGCGACCACAAGCCCTGTCGAAATCCCCGACGGGCTTGAGGTCTCAGAGGGCGTTTTGAACGAACGTAAGGAGGGCCTCAAAGAGTGCGCTCTGATCCTCGACGTGCAGAACCTCACCGCTTGGCCTAACCAGCCCAAAACCTGGCCCGTAGGCCGGTCCGTTGGCAACGCAGGCATCTGTGCGGCATTCTGCCAATTGGGCGCGAGCCAGGTCGATCACGCGAGCGCGGTCGCCGTCCACTTCAAATTTCCAGCCCACCAACCGGGCGGCGGGAAACCAGTCACGCAGTCGCGCGATGATTTTTGAAGTGGGCACCAACTCCGCCAACAAGCTCCCCCGGCGAGAGGAGATCTTGCCCGCCTTAACTTCGGTCAGTTCGTTCTGTTCCGAACGCAGCCAGACCTTGCCGAACGTGAAATCACTGACTGCCGCGGCGTGGAACACGACCACCTTCGCGCGGGTGCCTGCGGCTCGCAGCCGTTCCTCCAAATCAGCGGTCGTACCGAAGCGCGCGATCGTCTGCGCTCGAAGTGCTCCGCGAAAAGTGGCCTGTTCGCCCAGCAGCAGAGTGACTCTGTGCCCGCGCACCGCGAAGAAACCGGCCAACTCTGATCCCAGTTGTCCAGTCGAAAAGTTGGTGAGTCGCCGCACCTGATCGAGCGGCTCATACGTAGGACCGGCAGTGACAACGCAATGCACCGGCCCAAGAGTACTCCAAGGGAAATCGAACTGCAATTCCCCCCGAGTAACAGGGGTCGGCCAGACCTTTTTACGTGCCGGTTGCCGCGATCGCCAGGCGCGGGAAAACTTTTTTCCCGGGGGCTCGCATCCCAGGGCTACAAAGGCTAAATTGTTAATTCAAAGTGACGTGGTAGAATCTCTCAACTTGAACTCATGAGCAAAATCGTCGGCATTGATCTGGGTACCACCAATTCCTTGGTGGCAACTGTGGATTCGGGCATTCCTTTGGTGATTGCTGACTCGGAAGGACGCCGGTTGACCCCGTCGGTCGTCCATGTTCCCGGGCCCGCAACCACGCCGGTGGTGGGCCACGCCGCGAATCGCGTTCGGATCCTTAAACCGGCGGAGACGGTGTATTCGGTCAAGCGCTTCATGGGACGGCGAGGGTCGGACATTTCACGGGAAGAAAGGCTCGTGACTTATCCGATCAAAGGGGACGGGGCCGGCCCCGCGATGATCGAGATTCATGGCCGCGCGTGGGCGCCCGAAGAAATCTCGGCGGAGATACTGAAAAAGCTCAAACTCGACGCGGAAGCGTTTTTTGGCGAACCCGTTACCCGGGCAGTCATTACGGTCCCGGCTTACTTCAACGATTCGGAGCGAACCGCCACAAAAAAAGCCGGCGAGCTCGCCGGATTCACGGTCGAGCGCATCGTCAATGAGCCAACGGCCGCAGCACTGGCTTATGGTCTGGACAAGCTCAAAGAACGCTCCCGGATCGCCGTCTATGATCTGGGCGGCGGGACCTTCGATCTCTCGATCCTCGAACTGAGTGCAGGAGTTTTCCAAGTGCTCGCGACCAGCGGCAACACCCGGTTGGGCGGGGATGACCTGGACAACCGCATTGTCGGGTTTCTGGCCGGCAAGATTAAAGAGGCCGGGGGCCCGGACCTGGTTCGAAGTGCGGAGTGCGAAGTGGGGAGTGCGGAGCGGGAAGCGACGAACGAAGCCAGGGGTCTTGCGGACTTGTCGCTCCTGGCGAGGATTCGGGAGGCGTCCGAGCAAGCGAAGATTCGACTTTCTTCCGAGGTGGAAGTGGAAATCACACTGCCTTTTCTGACGCCTGAATTTAGCTTCAGCTATCGGCTCGCGCGGCCCGAACTCGAACGGCTCACGCGGGGTATCATTGGCCGCACGCGCGCTCACTGTCTGCGGTCGCTGGCGGACGCCAAGATCGAGCCGAAGGACCTGGACCAGGTGATCCTGGTGGGCGGCCAGACGCGGATGCCGCTCGTGCGCCAATTCGTGCAGGAACTGTTCGGCTGTGTCGATTTCCAGGAATCGCGGGGCGGTATCCGGCTGGGAACCGAGTATCACAAGGCTCCCGGCCCACAGCTCAATACTTCGCAGAATCCGGATGAAGCCGTCGCACTGGGCGCAGCCATCCAGGCGGAGATTCTCTCCGGCGGCTTCAAGAATGTTTTGCTGCTGGACGTCACGCCGCTGTCCCTGGGCATCGAGACCTTCGGTGGCCTAATGAATGTCATCATCCCGCGCAACTCCACCATCCCGCTCAAAGCGGGGGAAATGTTTACCACCGCCGTGGATAATCAAAAGGACATGCTGATCCATGTCTTGCAGGGTGAACGAGAGCGCGCGCGCGACAATTGGAGCCTGGGGAAATTCACCCGCGACTTTCAAGGCGCGCCGCGCGGGGTGGCTCGAGTTGGGGTGCAATTCGAAATTGATGCGAACGGCATTCTGCACGTGCTCGCCCGAGACGTTCAAACGGGCAAAGAAACCGTTGTGGAAATGAAATCCGCCGTGAATGTCGATGACACCGCGGTGCAGCAGATGGTCGAGGAATCGGTGGAACACGCGTTCGAAGATCTGGCCGCCCGGCGTTGGATCGAAGCCAAGTTGAAGGCCAGACAATTGATTTCCGCTACCCGGAAAGCGCTCAAGGATTGCGCGGCTGAGTTGGACCCAAAGTATGCTGGGCAGGTTGAAGACGCCCTTCGCAAACTGGAGTTGCTGACTCTGCGCGATGCACCGGTTATTGAAGCAGCCGAGTTCAAAGCGCTTCAATCTGCCAGCCTCGCCCTGGATGAGATTACTAAACCAATGGCTGAAATTCTAATGGATCGAGCCATGGAGGCACTGCTGAGAAAACGGGGCGTTCTCAAATGATCTGCCGGAAGACTAGCCGTAGGAATACCGCGCCTTTTCGACTGAAAGTCCGCGGACCTCAATTTGGCCCAGGTCAGCGGTTCCGATCCCGGCCTGCTCCGCCAGCAAGAGGTGGTTGTCGCAGAAATGAAAAGGCTTGACCCCTCGGACCGCTCGCGGGTTGTCATATCCCATGACGGCTGTGCCGACAGCGTCGGTTGAAACTGGATTTAACCCGACGATCAAGACTCCTGGCGAAGTGAACTTTAACGGCCCGGCTTCGCGGCACCACGGACCTTCTCCGCCGCTCATCGAGGTGATGCCATCGATAATCGCCAGATGGATGGGACGGGCGGAGCAGATATCCGCCACGATGTGGGGCACGCGCCAGGTGGCATCCAGCGACGCAATCCCTGGCTTTAAACCAGGCAGTTTGGCTTGTTCGAACCCAACGGGACTGTGCAGGACATCACGCCCGGCGAGGGCATCCTCACTCCCGGATTCCGAGCTATAAAGCGCATTCGGAGTGATCCCGAAAAGATTCTTCATCGAGAGCGTCACGCCGGCGGTGATGTGGTTCTTGAGCTTGGCCAGGGAGATCATCACATCCGTATCGGCATAGGAGTGATTGAACTCGAAGCCGGAGAACACGTAGCCGCCAGTCGGTACGGGCAGATGCCCATAGCTTTTGCTGTTGCCCAGGTTCCGTGTGTTTTCAAACTCGATATTTCCCAGAGCTTGAAGGGCTTTGATGTCCCAGTCCGCCATGGCCAACGAGGACGCGAGCTCAGCCCGGCTGGTGGTGGATTCGACAAAACGCACGCGCTTGGCCCCCGCGCTGAACAGCAGCGTGGCCAAGGCCAACGCGGTGGAATAATGGGTCATGAAGGTTTCCCCGACGGGCCGATCCAGGAAGGGACTGAAATCGGTGCCTGTCAGGTTAATCTTGACCGTGACCGTTCGATTTTTAACCAGTGAACCTATGCCGCCCAGGAGGTCGAAGCTCTGCGCCAGCGCGGTTCGAACCTCGGGCCCGTATGAACGACAGGACACGATGGCAACTTTCGATTCGCCGCGCCGCGAACCGGCCACCTTGCCAGCCGCGGGCTGAGTTTCGGCCGCCGCCAGCTTTCTCGCGGAAAAATCCACCCCGAGAGGAGCCCCAGCCGCGAGGGTGATGGTGCGTTGCAAAAAGGTGCGTCGGTTGCAGTTCATTGCATTCATGAGATAATGGCAACTTACAGTCGATGGGCGATTTTGCCCTTATTCTCGCTTGAGGTTTGGATTCGTCAAGTCCTCGAACCGGCTGCTAGGCCGATCCGGTCAGGTCCTTCAGGTCCGCGCGCACGCTCTGGTAAGTTGTGTTGTAAGCCATAACGGCGGGGTCAGGTTCGACGCCCCAATGCTGGCAGGCCTCGCGATACAGCTCGGGCCACCAATTGCGGTGCTGGGTCAAGCCTTCCCTGCGCCAGTTCTCCCAGTTCATCAGGACACGCGACCAGCACTCGTCCCCGTAGCGGACGGCCTGTTGCGGGTCCTTGAATTCCTTCAGATACCAATCGCGCCCGATTCGCGCATGGAGCACTTCATCAGCCCAATCATAGTCCTGGAATAGAGCGGCCAGGGGATTTTGCGAAGCGCGGCCAACCTCCCATTCGAAGCGCTTGCCGTTTTTGGGCATGAGCCCCTGCTCGATGAAATAAAGCACGGCATGCCGTTCAATGGGTTTTAGCTGGGTGTTAAGCGCGAGCGACCAGGTGTAGTTGATCATTACTTTTTTCGGCCAATCCACCCCCAGGTTGGCGAATCCGACCTCGCCCATCATGGCATGGCGAGCTTCGTCCCAGAGCTGGCGCGTCATGTCGCGATAGTAATCCCAGGGCTTGTCGTGGGTCTCGGTGATGATGCTGGCCATCATTTCGGGCACGTCCACCTCCCGGAGACGTTTGTAGAACATCATCAAGGTTTTCGGCTCGGGCGGGTATTTGTCGTCGTAGAGGAATACCTCGGCATTGACGCCCATATTGTACGGGTCAGGGAACCGTTCGTCGCGTTTGGGCACGCGGTCATAGGCGTAAGGCTCAGCCGAATGCTGTCGTTGGATCGGAACGTCGGCTGGTTTGGCGGTGCCATCCAGACCGCCGGCCGCAGCCAGGCAATCGTCCAGCAATGCAAGCCATTTGGCCATGCGTTGATGGGTGGCCTCCCCAATGAGCGCCGTCACAGCCTGCGCGCCGAATTGCAGCATATCTTCCACTTCCAGGAGGGCAAACCGGCAGACCCGAACCGAAGGATGATCCGCCAGGGGGTTGGTGTCGTCCAGGTGGCGCTGGAGGCCAGCTTTGAGAGCGGGGAGTGCCGTCCGGTAGAGGCCGGCGAGCAACTCCGGGGTCGTTGGCGCGCCGAGAATTTCGTCAAAGAAAACCTCCAGGCTGGGGTGAGGCGCCGCGTCCAAACCGAGCGGTGGCTCACGCATTTCGCCCACGCGTTTGCGCAGAGCAGAAACGTGTTCGGCGCAAAGATGCGCATGCAGGCTGAAGCCCATCTTGAGTTCGTAAAGCGGCTCGGCAGTAATTCGGGCAGTGAAGATCTGGCTCAGCCGTTTAAACGCGTAATGATATCGTTTCAGCCGTGAAACGCATTCTCCGACCGAAAGGCCCGGCTTCATCGCTCGCTCCAGAGAAGCGAGCCCCGCAAGGGAGGGTAAGCCAAGGAACGATTTACTCGTGCTCATAACAGGACTGGTATTGGCACTAACCTAGCATTCTTTGGGTTGGTTGCACCAGGAAACCACCGCAATTCTCGATCAACCACCAACCCGGCGCCGAATGTAAACTGCCCCTTGCCACCGGCAGCATGCCTATCTGGAATAAGGCTGAGATTGGGACCATTGTGTTCCCAGAAGCCGGCCGGCAGTTGCTCACCTTCCACTATAATAAAAGCAACAATTTCGCATATTTCGAGTTTGAGCCATTGGACAAGCGGTAGGCACGGCCACAACCGGGCGGATGGCTTCAGGGTCAGTCAGCAGGCTTAGCTTGACTCCCGGAGACGTGATCGGCTCGCCGTAAAAGCGATGCCGTTTTAGAAAAACCGAGCGCGCGCCTGGCCGTTCTTGAAGCTCAGTGCAGTTTCTCCAGCAGAGCTTTGGCGATTTTGATGAACACGTCTCCCGCTGGTTTATCGGGACCGGACACGACCACGGGCACGCCGCTATCGCCCCCTTCCCTAATCTGCGTAAACAAAGGCACTTCCCCGAGAAAGGACACCTTTTGCCGCAGCGCTTCTGCCCGCCCGCCTCCGTGGCCAAAAATTTCCACCCGCTCACCAGAGGGTGTTGTGAAAAAGCTCATGTTCTCCACAATCCCGAGGATCGGCACATTAACCTTTTGAAACATGGCGATTCCTTTGCGAACGACGCCCAGGGACGCCTCCTGGGGGGTCGTCACGATCACGCCGCCATCCAAAGGGACAGTCTGACAGAGGGTTAGCTGGGCATCCCCCGTTCCGGGAGGCAAATCGACCAGCAGGTAGTCCAATAAGCCCCATTCCACGGCACTGAAGAATTGCTGAATCGTCTTAACAATCATGGGGCCCCGCCAAATCACCGGCTGATCTCCGTCCACCAACAGGCCCATGCTCATCACTTTGATACCGTGCCCTGATGGCGGGATCATCTTTTCCTCGGGACTGATCGTCGGCTTCTCATGCACCCCCATCATTAACGGAATGGAGGGGCCATAAATGTCACAATCCAACAGGCCCACTTTGAGCCCCAGGTGCTGGAGACCACAGGCAAGGTTGACCGATACCGTCGATTTGCCGACGCCGCCCTTGCCGCTTGCCACGGCCACAATCCGACTGATTCCGGGCACTTTGGTCTGCTGGGACCACGGATTCGCCCCGCCGGCGGCGGGACTTGACTGAGGCTGTGTCACCTCGACATAAACCGATTTGACTCCCGGCAGTGATTTGAGGACCTGCTCCCCCTCGACCTTGAGTTGGCGCGCCGCTTCAGCGTTGGCGCTCGTCAGGGCCAGCCTCACGCTCACCGCGCCGTCTTTAACGGCAATGTGCTTCACTAATCCGAACGACACGACATCCCGGCTGTAACCCGGGTACTTTACAGCCTTTAATGCGTTAGTGATTTCGTCCTCGTTAAGCATGACCTCAGGTTAGGGTAGAAGGCGACATTTGCCAGCCCATTATCTTTTCTCCAGTAACGCCAACGACCGGCGGCGTTCTAACTCTGAAAAGGTCAACGCCCGCGAGCGGCAGGGTGAGAAAGGCAGTCTCAAGCGGCGCTATTACACGACCCTGAGCTATCAGGTACAGGGCGCAGTTGTCTGAAGGGCTCAGGAGCCGGTTTGGAACCATCGCGCGTCCGGCGGGCGTTTCAGCCGTGCAATGCGCGGCGGCTCTCGCTACAAAGAGCGGATGAAAGTTGCTGGCATCATCCCAGCGCGCTATACTTCAACCCGGTTCCCCGCCAAAGCCTGTCCCGGATCGCCGGCAAACCCTTGGTGCAGCACGTCGTGAAAATCGTTGTCAACCTGGCGGGCGCGGCTGTATACTTCTCCCGGCGCACAATTCCATATCTGCGTGATACAAATGGCCGCCAGTCGTTCGGTGAACGAACAGTTGGCGGCGTTTCCTTTTTTGAAACACCTGGGCATTTATGGTTATCGGCGGGAAACCTTGTTGCGGATCGTGCGGTATCCCGCCTCGCCGCTCGAGTTGGCGGAAAAACGTGAACCGTTGCGCGCGCTCGAGAACGGGATTTCCATCGCCGTCGTCCAGGTGAACTACGACAGCGTGGGGTCGATGAGCCGGCCGACACCGCGCGCCGAGCAGCTTTTGAAAGCAGCCAAATGAAATACATCTTTGTGACGGGTGGCGTGGTCAGCTCTCTGGGCAAGGGCCTGACGGCCGCTTCTTTGGGCACTTTGCTCGAGAACCGCGGGCTCAAGGTCGTGCTCCAAAAGTTCGATCCCTACTTGAACGTGGATCCGGGGACGATGAACCCTTACCAGCACGGCGAAGTATACGTGCTCGATGACGGCGCTGAAACCGACCTGGACTTGGGGCATTATGAACGGTTCACCAACTGCCAGCTCACCCGGCTGAACAATCTCACCAGCGGCCAGGTTTATCAGACCGTGCTCAATAACGAGCGGGAAGGCAAATACCTGGGCAAGACAGTCCAGGTCATTCCGCACGTCACCAACGAGATCCAGAACCGCATTCATGTCCTGGCCGAGCACTCCAAGGCGGACGTGATGATCACTGAAATCGGGGGCACCACCGGCGATATTGAAGGTCTTCCCTTTCTCGAGGCCATCCGTGAGTTCGCCCTCGAGGTAGGGCCACATAATGCCCTGTTCCTGCACGTCACGTTTGTGCCTTTTATTAAGGCGGCGGGTGAACTCAAAACCAAGCCGACCCAGCAATCCGTGGCGAAATTGCGCGAAATCGGCATTGCCCCGCACATCCTGGTGTGCCGGTGCGAGAGGCCGCTGGACAAAGATTTGCGCCGGAAAATTTCCGTCTTCTGCAACGTGCCCTTTGAGGCGGTGATCGAGGAGAAAGACGTGGACCATAGCATCTACGAGGTCCCTTTGATGCTGCAGCGGGAGGGCGTGGATGAGCTGGTTTGCCGGCAATTGCACCTGGACACGCCCGTGCCAGACATGACCCACTGGCAGGAGATCTTGCGCAAGATCATCGCACCGCAACGGCGGGTCCGAATCGCGGTCGTGGGCAAGTACATCGAGCTGCAGGACGCCTACAAATCCGTCTATGAAGCGATCATCCATGGCGGAGTGGCCAATGATTGCGGCGTGGAGATCCAGAAGGTCGATGCCGAGGACATCGAACGGGAGGGGGCCGAAAAGCTGCTCAAGGGTTTGGGCGGTATCCTGGTGCCCGGCGGCTTCGGCGAACGCGGAATCGAGGGAAAAATCCTGGCCGCCCGTTACGCTCGAGAGACTAGTTTGCCCTACCTTGGCCTCTGCCTGGGCATGCAGATTGCCACCATCGAGTTTGCCCGGAACGTCCTCAATTTGACCAACGCCCATTCGACCGAATTTAACCCCGACACCCCCCACCCCGTGATTGCGATGCTAGACGAGCAAACCAAGGTCACGAAGAAGGGCGGCACGATGCGGTTGGGAGCACAACCGTGCCAATTGGTAGTCGGGACCAAGGCCGCGCGGTTGTACGGTGCCTTTGTCGTGAAGGAACGCCACCGCCATCGCTACGAATTCAACAACGCTTATCGCGAAATCTTTCAGAAGGCCGATTTCATCTTCAGCGGTTTCACTCCCGACGGCAAGTTGGTCGAGATCATTGAATTGGCCAATCATCCATTTTTTATTGCCAGCCAGTTCCACCCGGAATTCCACAGCAAACCTCACCAGCCGCATCCCCTCTTCAAGGGGTTTATTGCGGCGGCCCATGCCCACAGCCACAGCCGGTGACCCTGGCCTCAGCGGCGGAATGAAACGGAACCAACACCGACGGTTTAACGGCCTTTTGGTTTGGAGCGGGTTCTGACTAAAATGGCACCGATTTATGACGAAGAAGAAGCCGTACCGGCCGCCGGTGGTTCGTGAGCCGTTGCCTCGCTCGTTTAAAGATCTCACGCCGGCGAAGCATTTCAAGCCGGGGACATTCTTTCGTGAGATGGTCTGGAAAGCGTTGCTGACCCGGCGCACCGGCCAGCAGCGCCGGCCCGTGTTCCCGAAGCTCGAGCACGGCCAGGTGGCGCTGACCTGGATTGGGCACGCTTCGTTCCTGGTCCAATTTACGGACTTGAACGTTTTGATCGACCCCAACTTTGCCAATTGGCTCTTTCTGCTGAAACGCATCAAGCGGTCAGGGTTGCGGCTGGAGGATCTGCCGCCAATCGATCTCGTGCTGCTGACGCACGCGCATTTTGATCATTTCCACAAACCAACCCTACGCCGGCTGCCACATCCCAAGATCGGAATTATGCCGTGGGGCGTGGGCGACCTGGCCCACGATCTCGGGTTTGGCCGCGTGGTGGAACTGGACTGGTGGGAGAGTTTTTCCCAGCGCGATTGGAAGGTGACGTTGACTCCGTCAAAACATTGGGGCGCCCGCGTGCTGCGGGACAATCATCGCGGGTACGGTGGCTTCATCCTCGAACACCAGGGTCGGCGGATTTATCATGCCGGCGACAGCGCGTATTTCGAGGGGTTTAAAGACATCGGCAAAACGTACCGGCCACAAATTGCTCTGCTGCCGATCGGGGCGTACCATCCGGACTCGTTTCGTCATCTGCACATGGGCCCGGACGAAGCGATCAAGGTGTTCAAGGAACTGCGTGCTCGCTGGCTGGTGCCGATGCATTACGGCAGTTTCCGCCTGTCGTTTGAGGATATGGACGAACCGCCGCGGTGGCTCCTGGAACTGGCGGAGGAACAAGGCCTCACCCACCGGCTGAAGATACTCGAGGAAGGCATCCCACACGTGTTTTAGGACAAATCCCTTGCGCGGACCTGGCTGATCCTCTTAGCTATCGGCCAATATTTTTCGAGGATGAGTGTTGCAATAGTTAGCGGATCGGCGGGCCTGATTGGGTCGGAAACCTGCAAGCGTTTTCATCGCGAAGGTTTCGAACTGGCCGGCATCGATAATGACATGCGCAGCGAGTTTTTCGGTCCGGAGGCTTCCACGATGGGATCCCGCCGCGTGCTGGAGCAACAGTTGAAACATTATCAGCACTTCCCGGCGGACATCCGCGACCGTGACGCAATCGACAAGGTTTTCGCGAAATTTGGAGTCTCCACCAAAGTCGTGATTCACACGGCCGCCCAGCCGTCCCACGATTGGGCCGCGCGCGACCCGTTCACGGATTTTGGCGTCAACGCGTTGGGAACTCTGAACCTCCTGGAGGCCTGCCGCAAACATGCGCCGGAGGCGGTTTTCATCTTCACGAGCACCAACAAAGTATACGGTGATGCGCCCAATCGATTGCCGCTCGTCGAACTGGAGACCCGCTGGGAGATTGAGCCAACCCATCCTTATCACGCGGGAATTGATGAACATTTGACGATCGATCAAAGCAAACACTCACTGTTCGGGGCGAGCAAAGTTGCTGCTGATGTGTTGGTGCAGGAATATGGACGGTATTTTGGAATGAAGACCGTCTGTTTCCGCGGTGGCTGCCTCACCGGGCCCGGCCATGCGGGAACCGAGCTGCACGGGTTTTTAGCGTACTTGATGAAATGCGCGGTCACCGGAAAGCCGTATCGAGTGTTTGGTTACAAAGGCAAACAGGTCCGCGACAACATTCACAGTTTCGACCTGGTGGAAGCGTTTTGGCAATTCTGCCAGGCGCCCCGGTGCGGAGAGGTTTATAACCTGGGCGGCAGCCGGCATTCACATTGCTCGATGCTCGAGGCCATCCACTTGTCTGAGGAGATTAGCGGCAAGAACTTGGACTGGACTTACCTCGAAGATAACCGAATCGGGGACCACATCTGGTATGTCAGCGACGTGCGCAAATTCCAGTCGCATTTTCCAAACTGGAAGTACCGATACGATTTGCGCGCGCTGCTCCAGGAGATTTACAGCGCGTGTGCTAAATCCGACAGTTGAGCCGCCGCGAAACCGCACAGACGGCACAAAACGGAACGGCTGTGGGTGGCAAAAACGCCGTCAAGAA
>JANXQE010000257.1 GCA_025356925.1 Limisphaerales bacterium
CGGAACCGACGTGACGCCGGGCGTGATGGAAATCCGAAATCCGAAATCCGAAGGCCGAACGAAGTCCGAAAGCGCGAAATCGGAAACGGGAAATCAACCAGAGGCGGGGACCGGATTTTATGAAGTGCGATTCTCACCAGGTGAGATCAAACCCAAGCTAGGTGAGATCACCGTGCGCAAAGTAGACGCAGGCGTGGCCTGGGGAAGCGTGCATTGGCAATACCTTGAGGATATGAGCAAAATCACCCCGTATGAGGGCACGCCGCTCAAGCTGACGAAGACGCTTTTCGCCAAGACCGCGAGCAACCGGGGGCTGTTACTCGAACCGATCAAAGGGCCGGTTCAGGTCGGGGACGAATTGGTGGTGCGCATTGAGCTGAGGGTGGATCGTGATATGGAATACGTCCACATGAAAGACCAGCGCGGCAGCGGCACTGAGCCGGTGAATGTTTTGTCACAGTATAAATACCAGGACGGCCTGGCCTATTTCGAAAGCACGCGCGACACCGCCACGCACTTCTTTATCGATTACCTGCCCAAGGGGACCTACGTGTTTGAGTATTCGACCCGCGTGCAGCTGCGCGGACGTTTTCAGACCGGCGTGACAGAAATCCAGTGCATGTATGCGCCTGAGTTTGGCAGCCATAGCGGGAGTGTTGAACTGACGGTTAACTGAAAATGTATCCCGCCGGGCGATGCGAGAGGGGCAGGCTTTAGCCCGCTGTATCGCCGGCATTAGGTGGCAATCGGCCGAGGGGTTAAGCGGCTTGGGCGTGGTCGCGAGCGCGGAGGTTAATTCTGCGCTACGGCAGACTGGAATTCTGCGTGACAAGCTCATTTGCATTCTGGCAAATCGATTGCATCTTACTCCTCACTGAAATCCGGAACCGCGGGTGCTGCTCTGGATGGAACGGCCGGCTGCCGGAAGGGAGCCGGTGCAAAAACTTAATCGAAAAATAACAACGAAGGAAAATTATGGCCTCACATCATACTCCCGACCTGACTCAACAACCGCCTCGCAGCCCCCGGGTAAGGCTGGGTGGTTATTCCATTCTGCCGCGGATGCTCGACAAGGGGCGCGCGGCGATCGCTGGCAAGAGCGGTGAATATCACTACAACTGCCCAATGGACCAGCGCCTGTTGACATTCCTGGGCATCGATGCGGAAGCCCTTACGAAGGAACTCGCTACCGGCCATGGTGACGGCGAGGTCCTCGCGTGGATTCAGAAGCACGCGAAGCACCAGCACAACGAGGCGGAAACCGGCGCGTGGTCGGCTCAGGCCGAACAACGCGTCCCCTCGGATGTTGAATCTCGGGAATTCTTCCACGATATTCACCGCAAAACCGCGCCGAAACGCGAGGACATCGCGACCTGGTTCGAGTTACTGGACGTAGACGATTACGTCACTTTTGGTGGGAAAGCCTGAGCGCAGCGGGGAGGAATGTTCGCACGCCGCCGGTGCTTACCGCTGCTTGTTCGTGGCCTGTTCCGTGGTTTTCGGTTGGATCAGGCTGCGGACCTGCTCGGCTGCTAAGTTTACAGTGGGCTTGAATTGTGTGCTGGCCATGTAACGCAAGAGGCTGTGGCGCAATTGGCGAGCGACGGGGTTTTGCGCCAAATCGTTTGCCAAATCGATGCTGCAGACCATGAGTTTGCCTCCCTCCAAATTCGCCTCGAAAACCAGGCCCAACTTGCGGTTGGTCACCCAATCGCCGATAACTTGCACGGTCGGGCGAAGCTGTGCCGGAAGAGCATCGAGGATCATCGCTCCGGCTCGACTGATGAGATACCACCATTGCCAATTGCTGTGGGAATCAGTTGGAAACTCAGCGAAGGCCGGATGCCTGGGGTCGCATAGAATGCCGAGGGTGTGGGGCGGTTGTCGGCCGGTCCAGGCGGTGTTCCAAAAAATGCTAGAGAAGCCGAGAG
>JANXQE010000259.1 GCA_025356925.1 Limisphaerales bacterium
TTGCTGGTTCGCTGGACAAGTGAACACGTCGCGATTGTTGGAAACAGAAGGCAAGAGCTTGTCATCCCAGAACGAGGTCCCGGCCATCCACACAGGAAATTTCTGGGCATCAGATGCGTAGAGACTCAGTCCGATTCCGAGCTGGCGAAGGTTGCTTTTGCAGGCGGCAGACTGGCCGGCCGATTTGGCTCGGGACAAGCCCGGCAGCAGCAGGGCAGCGAGTATGGCGATGATCGCAAGTACGACGAGCAGTTCAACCAGGGTGAAGGCATAGCCGGCAGTCCTCTGACTTTGGGTGGGCATAAGTCATTCTTGCCCAGCAACGCGGGGTTGTAAAGGCCTGGTTTCACGGCCCCGTGCGCCCGGGGTTGGCTGGGGGCTCGAAAGATTGCCAACGGGCTGGCGACCTGCAAAATGGTCGGAATGACATTCCTGCCGATTGTCGGGCGAGAGCTGCGAGTGGCGGCGCGGAAGCGCAGCACGATTTGGTTCAGGGTCGTGGCGGCGGTGGCCGCCCTGGTGATTGGGGCGGGGTTCCTCATCATGAGCCTGGCAGTCGGGATCAGCACGACCCGTGCTGGGAGCGGCCTGTTCGGGACGCTGACCTGGCTGGCGCTGGGCGCGTCGCTCGCCGCCGGGCTCTTTTTTACCGCAGACTCTCTGAGCGAGGAAAAGCGCGACGGCACCCTGGGATTTCTCTTCCTCACGGACTTGCGAGGCTATGACGTAGTCGGGGGGAAGTTGCTGGCGACCTCGTTGCGCGGCTGTTACGCGCTGCTCGCGCTGTTCCCGGTGCTGGCGCTGACGCTATTAATGGGTGGTGTCACGGGAGCGCAGTTCTGGAAGATTTCGTTGGCCCTGATTAATGCTCTCTTTTGCTCTCTGGCGGCAGGCCTATTGGCTTCGGCCGCCTGCCGCGATGCCCAGCGAGCGATGGCGGTAACCGTCCTGCTGCTGCTCCTGGCGTGCGTGGGTGGTCCGATAGTCGACTCGGTCCTGGCGGTTTCGAGGCGAGGCAGTTTTAGACCACTGCTGAGCTTTGGCAGCCCGGTCTATGTGTTTTGGGCCGCCAGCGCTTGGGGCCGAACGGCGTATTGGCCGGGATTAATCGCGAGTCATTCGCTGGCGTGGGCGTGGTTCGCGCTGGCTAGCTGGCTGGTCCCCCGCACCTGGCAAGATCGGCCGAAACGGACTGCGGTGGCGCGCGGGGCCCGAATTTACTCCTGGAAGTACGGTGGTGCTACGGCTCGGTTGGAGCGCCGTCGCCGGCTGATGGATCATAATCCAGTCATGTGGCTGGCCCTGCGGGAGCGCTGGCAGTCGGTTGGCGTTTGGGTCATCGCCGGGTTCGTTCTGGTTCCCTTCGGCGTGATTCTAACCACTTTGCCCGCGATGGTGTGGATCATTTGGAGCCAGGTAAGCTGGCTGGTTCTGGTCGTGCTGTATCTGTGGACAGCTTCCCAGGCGTGCCGGTTCTTCGTCGATGCAAAGCGCAGTGGATTAATGGAATTGCTCCTGGTGACGCCCCTTGACGGCAAAGACATTGTGATCGGCCAGTGGCGCGCTCTGTTGCGGATGTTCGGATTGCCGGCGGCTTTGCTGCTCCTGGTGCAGTTCGCCGGGACAATCTTCTCGCAACGGGCGTCCATGGGAATGCTGGCCACCCAGGCGGGCGGCAACGCGCCGGGCTTTCCTTGGCATCTGCTCAGCGCTTCGACCAGCCTGCTCAGCGCGGTGGCAAACCTGGTCGCGCTGATGTGGTTCGGCATGTGGATGGGCCTGGTCTCGAAAAACAGCAGCGTGGCCACTTTGAGGACCATACTCTTCCTGCAGGTGCTGCCCTGGCTGGGGATTAGCTTCGTCGCAACCTCGACCGCGGGACTTCTAATGTTCAGTCGGTTCGCCAGCGCCGGGGCTCCCTCGAGTGCCAGTTCGATGTTCCTCAGCTTTCCAATGGTCCTGGCGGGCTTATCGGCTGGATTAACCCTGGCCAAGGATGCCGCATTCTTTGTCTGGGCGCGGTGGCGACTCTATTCCTGTTTTCGAGCGGAAGCGGCGCGAGCCATCAACGTTCGTGGGGCCTCGCGCACGGCTCCGGGCGCGCCGGCCATTCCGATGCCGCCCGTGATTCCAGCTCAGCTCTGAATGGTATCGCGACCTTTGTTGGGATCGGGAACGGTTGAAACACTCCTGCGTTTCTGGTCACGAAACCGCTCCAGGCGCTGGCGTTCTCGCCTTTCCACCCATTTTTGCCGGCAAACATCCCAAACGAGAAAAGCAATGAGGGCCAGAGCCAGGATTGCCACACCGATGAAGGCGGGTGAGATATGGGCGGCCGTCCGGGCCGGAGCGGTCAACCCTTGTGAACCGGGTAGTTCGACGTCCCCTATGATTGCGGTCAGGCTAAGCATGCTTGTCCGGCGGTGCGACTGTTTCCTCGAGAGTTGTAGGGTGGTGCTCGCCGACTCACCACCTTGAAACCAATTTCTGAACTCTACGACTCGTGGGCGGCAAGTCAACCCAATTGGCTGAATTGGCCTTGTAAAAACGGCGCCGAGACTTAGTTTGGCGGCATTATGCTGTTTCGTTAGAATCCTTGCGGTACTCATTCGGTCTGGCTGCGCCTATGTCGGGCTCGCTCCAACTCATCCGGGTTTCGTCACTCAAGACAATCGGTGCTTTCCGCGCCCACGTTCGGTCGTTAGGTCTCGACCTGCCTTGCGACGACTCAATCGTGACGGGAGATGCCTCGCCCTTGAGACAACCGGTCGAGTCGATTCGCCTTAATGGGAAAAGGATCGGCAACCGCTACGCCGTGCAGCCGATGGAAGGCTGGGATGGCACAGCGACCGGTGGTGTAACCGAGCACGTTACCCGGCGCTGGCGCCGTTTCGGTGAGAGCGGCGCCAAGCTGATCTGCGGCGGCGAAGCGATGGCCGTTCGTCCGGACGGCCGCGCCAACCCGAATCAACTGGTTATCAACGAAACCAACAAAGCGGGCCTGGCAAAACTGCGCGCCGCGTTGCTGGATTCCCATGGCCACCGGCACGGCACCACTCACGATTTGGTGATCGGCTTTCAACTCACCCATTCCGGACGATTCTGCAGACCGACTGACAAAGATTGCCTGGAGCCGCGCGTCGCGTACCGGCACCTGATTCTTGATAAAAAATCCAATGTGCGCAGCGACAGCCAAATCTTCACTGATGCTGAGGTGGACGCGCTCATCGAAGATTACGTCCGTGCCGCACGCGTCGCCTGGGAGGTCGGCGCCGATTTTGTCGATATCAAGCACTGCCACGGCTATCTCCTGCATGAATTCCTCAGCGCATTCCATCGGCCGGGGAAGTTCGGCGGTTCGTTCGAAAACCGAACCCGAGTGCTTCGAGAAATCGTTGCGGGCATCCGAGCGGACGGAAACCCAATCGAGTTGGCCGTGCGCTTGAGTGCATTCGACCTGGTTCCTTTTAGGCCCGACCCATCTGTTTCCGCGCCGGGCAAGCCTGGTCCGGGCATTCCAGAGGATTATTCGCATTGCCTGCCCTACCAATATGCGTTTGGCGTGGATCCGCAAAACCCGTTGGAACCGTGCCTTACTGAACCCTTTCAATTCCTGGAGTTGTGCGTTCGTTTGGGAATCAAGATTGTCAACCTGAGCGCCGGATCCCCTTACTACAATCCGCACATTCAACGGCCAGCGGCTTACCCCCCATCGGACGGCTATCAACCGCCGGAAGACCCGTTGATTGGTGTGGCGCGCCAAATTGAAGTCGTGCGCCAGTTAAGAGCACACGCCGGCCCCGATTTGGTGCTGATTGGTTCGGCCTACAGTTACCTGCAGGAATTCCTGCCTCATGTGGCGCAGCATGTTGTGCGCTCGGGTTGGGTTGACGTGGTCGGAATCGGCCGCCTCCTGCTCTCGTATCCAGGAATCTTTAGCGATGCCATTGCGCGGGGGGAACTCAACCCAAAGCTGATCTGCCGCACGTTCAGCGATTGCACGACAGCGCCGCGACAGGGGCTGATTAGCGGATGTTATCCGTTGGACACGTATTATGCCGACCAGCCCGAAGCCAGCCAGCTCAAAGAATTCAAGCGGGCGGCCCGCGGCGCAGCGTGAGCAACTTATTTTCGCGAGGTCAAGTCCCTGAACTCAGGCAAGGCGCGGATCGCTTTAAAGCGCGGATCCTGCTGCAGTTCCGCCAGGAGGTTTCGCGCCTTCGGATCGCGGAGGCGCCGTTCGGCGCCTAAGGTCAATGCCTGCCGGAGCGCTTGCAGCGCCTCGGGCGATTTTCCCAGAATGGACCGAAGGGCAGCCAAGTCGTACCAGGCCTCGGGCGACCCGGGTGCCAGTTTAGTGAGCTTCTCCAGCGTCAGTTCGAGCCGTGGATAATCCGCTAATGCCGCCAACTGTTGGGCCACCTGCAGGATAGCGTTCGCATCCGCGTTTGGGTTGTGAAGAACTTCATCAAGTGTTTGGATTGCCAGCCCCGGTTTGTGCAAGTCGCGGAAGCCTTCGGCGAGGGCGACACCCGCTTCCAGGTTCGCGGGATCACTCTGGAACCGGGAAGCGAGCAGATCGGCGGTCTGCCGGAGCTTTACCTCATTGGAAAGCGTGGTGTAGACCGGGAGCAGCGAGCGCAACAGCGCCGTCGGGACGTTGCTGCTGTTCAACACCTGGTCGAGTGTCTGCAAGGCGGCCCCAGCCTGGCCCAATTGGAAGTATTCGCTGGCCAGAGCGAGCGCGAGTTGGAAGTTACCGGGATTTTGCCGCAGGGCTTGCTCCATTTTCGCGGGGTTGAGCCCCGATCGCTGCGCTTTCCAATCCTGCAGCCGGTTGACCAAATCACGAAAGCTGGTGTTGAACGGGTCCAGCTTTTGGCTGGTCCGGGCCAGGAGGAGCGCGTCGTCGATCCGCTGCACGTCCGGGCTGAGGAGCAGGTTAACGTAGCGGAACAACGCTTCCGGGCTGTATGGGCAGAGAGCGTACGACTGGCGGAAAGCGAAATCAGCCTCCTTAAGCATCCGCTGTCGCTGCGGGCTGCCGGGTTTCGACGCGGCGACGCGCCAATTATAGACACCCGCGATCGAGCTTCGGAGTTTCGAGAACGACTTCTGGGCCTGGTCGTCGCGGACGAACTTTCTATCCCCGGTGAACTCTTGGAAATTGCGCCGCAGATAGACCCGTTCGGCCCACCTCGCAATGTCTCGAACCGGCGTTTCGTACGTGATCCAGTTGCCGATGAGCCTCCCGGAATAGCGGCTCCAGAAGTCGTGGTCGGTGTCGGCCATTTCTTGAGTGAGCTCCGGCAGGGGTTGCCGGTTGATCTTCATAATGATCCCGTAGGGAGCCAGGTAGGGATACATCCAATCCAGGGGGAAACTTTCTTCGACAAAGAATTCATTTTTTGGGTTGTGATCGAAGATAACTTTCGTGAGCAACGCGTTGATGGCCATCACGGCGGACGGCCCGGCAATCTGAATCCGGTCGCCTTCGCGAGCGATTTCTTCGCCGGGGTTAAGCTGGTTGAGTTGAAGGCGCCGTTGCGCGTCGATGGCATACTCGTTGAAACAATGAGCCGAGTCCGCAGGTGTCGGGGTATAAATTTCCCGGTCAGGATAAACACCGCCGGGACTCTTCGCGATCTTCTGGGGATAGGCAGCTTCCAGCAGGAGGCGATTGAGTCGAATGCGGGTGTGGCTTTGGGGGTTTTGTGCGATGAAATCCTGCAGATATTCAGAAAACTCAACGTGTCGGAAGCGCGCGGGGTCGTAAAGTACCCCCGACTCGGCGGATTTCGTCGGTGCGGCAATTGAGTTCGCCTCGATCAGTGGTGCCCGGTGGTCCGACCCCGGTTGTTTGATCCGGCGGTCATGTTCCAGAAGTTGGTTCAGGTCGCGGGCCAGGCTGGTGCGCACGA
>JANXQE010000517.1 GCA_025356925.1 Limisphaerales bacterium
GTGAGCCCGAAAAAACCGCTTTCGATCGACCGGTTCATGTGGTAGGTTTTACCAAAGAACGAAGCGCAAGCGAGCCAGATCGACACCGAGATTTGAAAGCACTGATCGAGACAAGAAACCGGAGGACAGAGCGCGTATTTCTTGTTGGAGTGGAACTCAAAACCCGGAATGGGTGGGAGACACACGATTCGTTGGAGGAGCTTTCCGAATTAGCCGCCACTGCGGGAGGGGAAGTCATCGGCGACGGCGTCCAGAAGCTGGCTGCGCCCTGTGCCAGCACTTTCATTGGAAAAGGCAAGGCGGACGAGTTTGCGCTTCAGTGCCGCCGGGCCGACGTGGACACGGTCATTTTTGATGACGAGCTCTCGCCGGCGCAAAGCCGGAACTTAGAGAAGGTCTTCAATTGTAAAGTCCTGGATCGCACATCGCTGATCCTGGACATTTTCGCCCAGCGCGCCCGGACGCGGGAAGGCAAACTGCAGATCGAACTGGCGCAGTTGCAGCATTTATTGCCGCGGCTCACCCGTTACTGGGGACACTTGTCGCGGCAGAAAGGCGGCATCGGCATGCGGGGGGGTGAAGGCGAAACCCAGTTGGAAACCGACCGCCGCCGGGTCCAGGACCGAATTGCGCGGATCGAACGCGAACTGCAGATTGTTCGGCGCCAGCGCTTGACCCAGCGTCAGGGGCGCCAGCGCAACCATTGGGCGCTGGCTTCCATCGTCGGTTACACCAACGCGGGTAAATCAACTCTCCTCAACACCTTGACCGGGGCCGGCGTTTTGGCTGAGGACAAGTTGTTCGCCACCTTGGACCCGACCACCCGTCGATTGCGGCTCCCGACCAACCAAAACGTGCTGCTGACCGACACCGTGGGATTCATCCGCAAGCTGCCTCACAGTCTGGTCGAAGCCTTTAAGGCCACGCTTGAAGAGGTGGTGCAGGCTGATCTCTTGCTGCACGTCGTCGACGTCAGCCATCCGCAGGCCCTCGAGCAGATCCGCTCTGTCGATGCGGTCCTAAAAGAAATTGGCGCCGAAGGCAAACCGACCTTGATGGTGTTTAATAAAGTAGACCGGCTCAATGGCAACCAGGGCTTGCTCAGCGGACTTGTCGAGCGGCACCCGACCGGGGTGGTCATCTCGGCTGTCACCGGCGAAGGCATTCCCGCGCTACTGGGCGAGTTGGGCAGCCAATTGCGGCCGATTCGGGAATTCCTCGAGCTCTCAGTTCCGCACGATCAGCCGGGCATCATCGCCCGATTGCATGAAGTCGGGCAGGTAATCGAACGCGATTACGAGGGCGACACCGCGCGTTTCAAAGCCCGCATTCCACCGCATCTCCACAGCGAATTTGCTCCGTTTTTCGTGCGCGACCTGCAAAGTTCCCCAGCGTAGTTGCAGCCCCTGCAGTTCAGCGCCGAAGGTGCGCAATTCCTCAGCCCGGCCCAACGGGCCGGGGTGGCGTCCGCATCCAGGCCCTGAAGCCCAAACGGGGCGCGATAACATCAATCCCAAACGTATCGTTCATCGAAGGCGACCGCGATCAATGTGGTGTAGATTATTTAATGTTCTCACATATATTGGTATGTACATTTAGTTATTGTAATGATTGATCGCGGCGACTATCCTGGCCCGCATGAGCCAGGGATTGCTGATCAAGGAACTGCCCCAGAGCGAGCGCCCGCGCGAGCGCCTGATGGAAAAAGGAGCCGACGCGCTGAAACATTCAGAGCTCATCGCGATTCTCTTGCGGACCGGCACGAAGGGGGTTTCGGCCATCCAGGTGGCCGAGCAAGTGCTGCGAAAATTCGACTCCCTCGACAGTTTATCGCGGGCGACCATTGCCGAGCTTCGTCAGGTCAAGGGCGTGGGCCGCGATAAAGCCATTGCGCTCAAGAGCGCCTTCACACTGGCGCGCCGCATGGTCGAGGAGATCCGGCAGGAACCGCCAACGCTCGACACACCCGAGCGCGTCGTCGACCTGCTGCGCGAACGAAATCGCGCCTACCAGGTCGAGAACTTCCAGGTCGTCGTGCTCAACACGCGGCGCAAACTCATTCGCGTCGATAATATTTCACAAGGAACACTCGACACCATCCTGGTGCACCCGCGCGAGGTCTTTAAACCTGCGATCTCGGCCAATGCCGCCGCCATCGTCCTGGCCCATAACCATCCCAGCGGCGACCCGACACCTTCCGAGGCGGACATCAAAGTGACGCGGGATTTGATTCGCGCGGGTCAGTTATTGAAGATCGAGGTGCTCGATCATGTGATTCTGGGCCGCGCGACCCAGGATCGGCCAAGGGATTACGTCTCCCTGCGAGAGTTGGGTTATTTTTATTAGGGGTTGAGCCCCGGGAGACGCCGTCAGCACCGGTGCGTACTTCGTCGTTGAACTTGCCTCACGCGCGGTTAGCATGCACAAATAAACTGTCCCTTCTGGCTGAAAGTGACGTGGAAGAATGCAATTCTCCGCGCCACGGCATGGATGGCGTTGCTGTTTTCGGGCGAACGGATCATCGCCCTGGATCTTCGCGACGCCGTTATCGTCTTTCCTCCCGATCTTGCGCGTGCGGAAAAGAAGGCGGTCCAAATGCTCGAGGAGGAGGTGGAGAAACGGACGCGAATCCGGTGGCCCGGGGGTACGGATTGGCCGCTGGGCGGCACGGTAATCGTCGTTGGACCGGCTTCCCGGCTCGAACAATTGGCCGGTCCTGACGCGAGCCGGTTGCCGAAGGAGCAGCCGGCTGGCGCTGAGGGCTACCGAATCTGCATCCGCAAAGCTGGGACCCAATCGATCGTCTATGTCCTGGGCAATGATTCGCGGGGGGTATTGTTCGGAGTCGGCAGGCTGTTGAGGGAGTTGCAGATGGCGCGGGACAGTGTGAGCGTGTCGGACGCCATTGACGTTGCCACCGCTCCTAAATACTCGGTCCGCGGCCACCAACTCGGCTATCGGCCCAAGTGCAATTCTTACGATGCTTGGGATTTGCCCACCTGGGAGCAGTACTACCGCGACCTGGCGGTGTTTGGGTGCAATACCATTGAGTTGATTCCGCCTCGCTCGGATGACGAGCCTGATAGCCCGCATTTCCCTCGACCACCCTTGGAAATGATGATCGGCATGTCGCGTCTGGCGGATGACTACGGCCTGGACGTCTCGGTGTGGTATCCGGCGATGGACCAGGATTACTCCAATCCCGCGACCGTGAACTCAGCACTCACGGAGTGGGAAGAGGTCTTTCGCAAGTTACCGCGGCTCGATGTGGTCTTTGTTCCAGGCGGCGATCCGGGCCATACTGAGCCAAAATACTTGCTGGCACTGCTTGAAAAGCAAACACAGAGCCTGCATCGTTTTCATCCAGCAGCACAAATGTGGATCTCGCCGCAGAGCTTCAACCAGCCCTGGCTCGACGCATTTGTGGATCTTCTCAAAAAGGACCATCCGGCGTGGCTCTCGGGCGTTGTGTTCGGGCCCCAGGTCCGGGTGAGCCTGCGCCAACTCCGCCAATTGGTGCCTCCACAATATCCGATTCGCAACTACCCTGATATCACCCATTCACGGCAATGCCAGTTTCCAGTGCCGGACTGGGATGTGGCGTTTGCGGTGACGGAAGCGCGGGAATGCATCAACCCCCGCCCCGAGGATGACGCTGCCATTTTCCACAGTCTCCAGCCTGATACGGTGGGCTTTGTCAGCTATTCCGAAGGCTGCAATGACGACGTCAATAAATTCATCTGGAGCGGCCTCGGCTGGGATCCCCAGACACCGCCCATCGAGATTCTGCGGCAGTACAGCCGGTATTTCATCGGCCAGGGCCACGGCGAAGCCTTTGCCCAAGGGTTGTTGGCGCTCGAACGCGACTGGCGCGGCTCGCTGATGACCAACCATGTCATCGATGCCACGCTCCACGGTTTCCAATCGCTGGAACGTGGTGCTTCTCCTTTCGAGCTCAGGAATTGGCGTTTTCAACAAGCGCTCTTCCGAGCTTATTACGACGCCTACACCCAGCGGCGCCTGGTTTACGAGACCGGCTTGGAGGAGCAGGCGATGAAGGTTCTGCACGAGGCCTCGGTGGTCGGGTCGACCAACGCAATGGCGCGCGCCCGGACCATTCTGGACCGCGCGCTGACCGAGCGGGTGGCCGTCGAGCTGCGCGCCCGTATCTTCGAATTAGGAGAGGCGCTATTTCAGAGCATTGGGATGCAGTTGAGTGTCGAAAAGTATAAAGCCATCGCCGTGGATCGCGGCGCGAGCCTCGATACGGTTGATTTCCCAATCAACAACCGGCTGTGGCTCCTGGAGCGGTTCGCGGCCATTCGCCGGCTTGAGCGCGAATCGGACCGGCTTGGCGCGATCCAGGAGATCCTCCAGTGGACCAATCCCGGCCCGGGCGGGTTCTACGACGATCTGGGCAATCCCGCGCGCCAGCCCCACCTGGTGCGTGACTGTACTTTCAGCGAAGACCCCGGCGCCCTGCGCTCGGCGCGGACCGATTTCGAGGAGGATTTAGTCGCTGACGAGCCGGACGAAAAAACCGAGGGCGCCCGCCGCGTTTCCTGGACAGATCACGCGGAGACGCTCTACGATTTTCCCTTACAGATGCATTACTCTGGCCTCGATCCCGCTGCGCGTTACCGGGTCCGGGTCGTTTACGCCGGCGATAATCCCAAGCGCAAGATCCGCCTGGTGACTGGGGAGAACCTTGAAGTGCATCCGCTCATCGCCAAGCCGGTCCCATTCAAACCACTGGAGTTTCCTATCCCGCCGGGAGCGACCTGCAAAGGCGAGCTCACCTTGAAATGGTTTGGTGAGCCCGGCCTCGGCGGCAACGGCCGCGGCTGCCAGGTCTCAGAAGTCTGGTTGCTAAAAGGCCTTGCTTCAGATAGTCCTGGAGGTGCAGCAACCAAAAACTAAGCAGCTTATGCCACGGAAAATGTCACCCCCCGCAGCGCCCAAATGGCACAACCCGGTGAAACAGAAATTGGCGCGGGGCGAACCGGTCATTGGCCTGGTCGTCAGCGTTAATAACGTCGAGGTTGCCGCGCACGGCGCGGGTCTGGGCTTCGATTTTTTGTGGATCGAAATGGAGCATTGCCCGATCACGCTGGACACGCTCCGTAACATGGTTCTCGCGACCCGTGGATTGCCCGCGGTGCCCTTTGCCCGCCCGCCGGTCAACGAGCTCTGGACAGCGAAACGCGTTTTAGACGCCGGCGTTCTGGGCGTGATTTTCCCCTTCACCCGCACCCCTGACCTGGCCCGTCAAGCGGTGGCTGCCTGCCGCTACCCACCGGTGGGCCTGCGCGGCTCGGGGGCCGACCTGGCTCAAGCGCGGTGGCCTGCGCCTGAGGGCTATTACGACTTTGCCGACGCGAACATTCTGGTCGTTGCGGTGGTGGAGGATACGTCCGCCGTTTCCCGCATCGACGAGATCGCGGCCACACCTGGAATCGATGTGCTCTTTATCGGCACGAGCGACCTCTCTTTTTCCCTCGGCCTGCGCGGCCGCCAGGACGAGCCAAAACTCGACGCGGCGGTCGAAAAGATCGTTGCTGCCGGGAAAAAGCACGGCAAGGTTTTGGGCCGGCCCGCCCGAACGGTCCAGCAAATCAAGCAGTACCAAAAACAAGGCTTCTTATTCTTTATGACCGGCACGGACCTGGACTTCATGGCGGCTGGAGCGGCGGAGTTGCTCGGACCTCTCGGTCGAGCAACTCCGCCGCTCCAGCCGCCATGAAGTCCAGGTCCGTGCCGGTCATAAAGAATAAGAAGCCTTGTTTTTGGTACTGCTTGATTTGCTGGACCGTTCGGGCGGGCCGGCCCAA
>JANXQE010000341.1 GCA_025356925.1 Limisphaerales bacterium
GCCAACTGCTCCGCCAGAATTTCAACCGGCTGCAGGAAAACGCTTTGTCTGTTCTCTAAGTTATTGCAGCACAATGATCTTAAACTGTTCTCGATCGCCTCAAATTCTTGAACAGGCTCCCGTTCCTGGCAAAGGTCTGGACCGTGACAACTATTCCGACAAGGGTATCGATGGGTGGGCTTTCCCAGCCACGTTGGGACCTATTCCCCAAATCCGGCTGGTGACCAGTCCGAGTTGGCAGCACCGCTGAGAGGGGTTGGCAGAGGTTTATCGGCTCACCTCTAATTGACAAAGATTAACTACTTTTTGCCCGTCTTGGACGTGTTGCTGCATTCAATTTTCCAGCCTGAGCTCGCACGGAGCCCGCATTTTATGGCATAGTTTGCCTGAGTTGGCCAGGTTGGGGCGTCAAGTTCGATGCGGTTTGCCGGGTCTCGGCCAAGCGGGTCAGCCAGTTTTTAAATTGATATCTCGATCCAGGCTTTATAATCTTTGTTAATTGTGAGTGCGAAACCAGTCCTCTTCAATAATACAGTGTTGCGCGACGGCCATCAATCGATGGCGGCCACGCGGATGTCAACCAAACAAATGCTGCCGGCTGCGCCCATTCTGGACGGAATGGCCTTTAACGGTCTCGAAACCTGGGGTGGAGCCACCATCGACTCCTGCCTCCGGTACTTGAACGAGAATCCCTTTGACCGCCTCCGGACATTGAAAAAGGTGGCTCCCAAAACGCCGCAGCTCATGCTGCTGCGCGGGCAAAACATCGTCCAATACACCAGTTTTCCCGATGATATCGTCGAAGCGTTTGTCCAGTGCATGTGTCGCAATGGCATGGACATCATTCGTATTTTTGACGCGCTCAATGACGTGCGAAACCTCAAGACCGCCATCCGATCGGTCAAAAAGTGTGGCAAGCACGCGCGCGGTGAGCTGTGCTATACCATCAGCCCGGTCCATACGGTGGATAATTTTGTCAAAATGGGGGTCGAGCTCGAAAAAATGGGGTGCGACTCACTCGGCATCAAGGACATGTCAGGAATTATCCAGCCGCAGATCGCCTATCATCTCGTCAAGGAACTCAAGAGCCGTATCGGTATTCCCATCACCCTGCATACCCACGATACGGCCGGACTCGGTGCCGCGAGCTACCTGGCTGCCATCGAGGCGGGGGTTGATTGCGTGGAGGTCTCGATCGTGCCGTTCGCCAACGGCACCTCTCAACCAGATACTCAGCGGATGCTGGCGTTGCTGGAAGGCCACCCCCGCTGTCCTCAGTTCGACCGGCAAAAGCTCTCGGAACTGCGGGATTATTTCGAAGTCGTTTACAAGGAGTTGGCCAATTTCACCAGCCCGGCCAATGAGCGCGTGGACAGCGACATCCTCATTTACCAGGTCCCCGGCGGCATGCTTTCCAACTTCCGCACACAGCTCAAAGAACAGGGAATGACCGAGAAGTTTGACGCGGTGCTCAAGGAGATCCCAATTGTGCGCGAGGCCCTCGGGTGGATTCCTCTGGTCACACCCACGTCGCAAATCGTCGGCACCCAGGCCATGATGAATGTGAAATTCGGCCGCTGGAAAATGATTTGCCAACCCGCCCAGGACATCGCGCTGGGCAAATACGGCTTGACGCCGGGGCCGATCGCACCGGGCGTCCTGGAACAAGTGGAGAAGCAGACCGGCAAGAAGGCGGTCACCGAACGACCCGCCGACTTGCTCAAGCCGGGCCTGGAGGCCTGTCGCAGCCAATGCCGTGATAAAGGATTGCCCGATGATGATGAGATTGCGGTGCTCTTCGCTATGTTCCCCCAGCAAGTAGAAGCTTTGCTCAAACCCAAGTCGCCGGGCGCGGTCACCGCCACCGCCACTACAACCACGGCTGCCGCCACCAGTTCTCCTGTGCCGGCATCCGCCCCCCCCATCCCCGCGCGCCCGCTCAGTGCAAATGGCAAACGGTTGTTCGTCACCGTCAACGGCAAACGCCACGATGTAACCGTCGAGACGCTCGAATAAGGCCATCGACAAAGTCACTTAACCCTGAGCCGCCCGGCCAGCCGGGAAATTCGCAACCCGGAGCTCAAAGCACGATCCAAATGGTTCACAATGATCAAATGAAACAAAAGGAGACGAAAGAAGCTGCTGGCGCCTTGCCATCAAGCCAGGCTGCAGTCGTGCAACCGGGTCCGGTCAAGCTGCTCGAAGAATTTCCTCCGGTCGGCTACGAAGATTGGCGCAAGCTCGTTCAAACCGAGTTGAAAGAGGCGCCGTTCGAAAAGAAAATGTTCGCGGCCACTCCGGAGGGTATCAAACTGCGGCCGATCTATCGGCGGGAAGACGTGGCGGGTTTGAAGCACGTCGATTCGTTCCCGGGCTTCGCGCCTTTCGTGCGGGGAGCGCACGCGTCTGGCTACGTGCGCCAGCCCTGGAACATTTCACAAGAAATCGCGTTTTCCAATGCAAAAGAGTTCAACCACGCCGCCCGCAACTCCATCAGCCGCGGGCTCAACGCGCTGAACATGGTGCTCGATCAGGCGACCCGGGACGGCCACGACCCGGATTGGGCTCTGCCGGAGCAAGTTGGATTCGGTGGCGTTTCGATCGCCACTCTGGGGGACCTCGACCACGCGCTGGAGGGCATCGACCTTGAAACCACGTCGCTGTTCATCCGCTCGGGCGCGTCGGCCATGCCGTTCGCGGCGCTGTTGGTCGCCTTGGCACGCCAGCGGAAAAAGACACCGGCCACCTTAAAGGGCTGCGTCGAGATGGATCCGCTGGGTGTCCTCGCCCATCAGGGCAAACTCCCCCAGTCCCTCGATGGCGCGTATTCCGAAATGGCGCTGCTCACCCGATGGGCCATAGACCAAGCCCCACACTTGCAGACGATCTGCGTTCATTCTCGAGCGTGGCACGAATCCGGCGCCAACGCCGTTCAGGAACTCGCGTTCGCTCTGGCTACCGGAGTGGAATACCTGCGCGCCACCCACCAGCGTGAACTCGAAGTTAACCTGGTTGCCCCGCGGATTCGCTTTGCCGTCACTGTTGGGGTCAACTTCTTCATGGAAATCGCCAAGCTGCGCGCGCTACGCATGTTGTGGTCGCGGGTAGTCGCCACTCTGGGCGGAAACGAGGCCTCGCAAATGCTTTCCTTGCACATCCGCACCTCGCATTGGAACAAAACGACCTACGACCCGTACAACAACCTGCTCCGCGCCACGGTCGAAGCCTTCGCTGGGGTGCTCGGCGGCTGCGACAGCATGCAAGTTGGCGCCTTTGATGAGATCATCCGGCGCCCGGACGATTTCAGCCAGCGCATCGCGAGGAACACGCAACTTGTCCTGCAAAAAGAGTGTCATCTGGACCATGTCATCGATCCCGCCGGTGGATCGTGGTTTGTTGAGAGCCTGACCGCGGATCTTGCGGAGCGAGCCTGGACCTTATTCCAGGAAGTCGAAAAACTGGGTGGGATGGAAGCGGCGATGCGTGCCGAATTCCCTCAGAAGGCCGTCGCTGCATTGGCCACGGAGAAGATCAACGCCGTCAATCACCGCCGCGATTCAATTATCGGGGTCAACCAATACGCCAATACTAAGGAAAAGCCCCTCGAACGGCCGGCCGAGGATGCCAAGGCATTCCACAAACGCCGGGTGCAGCAGGTCGCCTCCCACCGTACCTCGCTCGAAGAAGATGAGAGCGAAATAGTGCTGGAAAAACTGGCCAAGGTGGTCGGGGCGAAGGGTGCGGAATTGTTTGAAGCCTGCGTGGAGGCCGTCAGTTCCGGCGCCACTCTGGGCGAAATCACCCGGGCTGTCCGCATTAGCGACAGCCCGTGCGCTCCGGTGACTCCGGTCCGCATCAATCGGGCCGCGGCGGCGATGGAGACATTGCGCGCGGCCACCGACCGCTATGTGGCGAGTGGCCACGAGCGGCCTAAAGCGTTCCTGTGCAACCTGGGCGCCCTTCGCGAGCACAAAGCGCGGGCCGATTTTTCGACCGGATTCCTGAGCATCGCCGGCTATGAGGTCATTTCACCGGAAGCGTTCAAAACTCCACAAGATGCGGCAGAGGCGTTCGCTAAATCCAACGCCCGGATCGCCGTGATTTGCTCGACCGACGCCAATTACCCAGCCCTGGTGCCGCCTCTGGCACAAGCCATTCGCGCAAACCGACCCGGCTCGCTAATACTCCTGGCCGGTTATCCCCCAGACCAGATCGAAGCACACAAGCGATCGGGAGTGGACGATTTTATCCATATCCGGGCTGATGCCCTGGAATCGCTCACCCGGTTTCACAAACACCTGGGCATTGATTTATGAAAAGCTTCCCTGACTTTACCCAAGCAGCCTTCAGTGCGACGCCTGCTTCCATCAGCTTCGAGCAATGGCGGGTCCGATTTGAAGAGGAGACGGGCAAGTCGCTTGAGGAATGGGCCTGCAAAACACTCGAGCAAATCGATCTGCAGCCGCTCTATACCGCGAAAGACCTTAAAACCTGTGAGCATTTGGACACGATGCCTGGACTGGCTCCGTTCCTGCGCGGGCCGTACGGCTCGATGTATGCCAGCCGGCCGTGGACAGTCCGCCAATACGCCGGCTTCTCGACGGCGGAAGAGAGCAACGCTTTTTATCGCCGCAACATCGCTGCCGGCCAGCAAGGCTTGTCCGTCGCGTTCGACCTGCCGACCCACCGCGGCTACGATTCGGATCATCCGCGCGCATTCGCGGATGTGGGGAAAGCGGGTGTGGCGGTCGACTCGGTCATGGACATGAAGGTGCTGTTCGGAGGGATTCCGCTCGATCGCATTTCCGTGTCGATGACCATGAACGGCGCCGTGCTACCCGTGCTGGCCTTCTACAT
>JANXQE010000383.1 GCA_025356925.1 Limisphaerales bacterium
ATAGTTGGCTTGACGCAGGATCTCGCCCAGCGCGCTGGCGATCACTTCCTCGTCGTCCACGACTAAAATCGGCGCTGAAGCGGATGGAGGGTTGGTCATTTAGCGTGACGCAGGTTCTGCATGGATACCGCTTAGGGCTGACTTAAGACGCCTTTCAAGCGATTGAGAAAATCCTGCGGAGCGACGTCGAACGGGAAAACCGCATCGACACTCTGCAGGAGGGTTTCTGCCAGTTCGTCCTGGTTTCCGCTCACGACGCTCAAGACTGTTTTGAGGGGTAACTTGTGCGCGCGGATGCGTTGGCACAAGGCGAGTTCATCAGGGTGCCCAGAGCAGAGAACAATCAGGCCGCTAAACTGGAAGTGGGGAGCATGCAGCGCCTCCAGGGCCGCCGCTTCGTCGACGGCGGGCACGACGTAATACCCGTTCGTACGCAACATTTCGACCATATGATCGAGTCGCTCCCCGGCCGGACCGGCGACGAGGAGGGTGTGACGGGCTGTTCGCCCGGGCAAAGGCGCCTGCTGTGCCTCTGTGAAATCCGCCTCGCCAAACCAGAGATCGAAGCGTGAACCGGCTCCTTCCTTGGTGTCGATCGAAATCGCCGCGGCATGCTTCTCCACGAACAGCCGCGCATTATACAGGCCCAAGCCGGAACCTTTGCCGAGCGGTTTAGTTGTAAAGAACGGATCAAAGACGGAGCTGAGGAATCGAGCGGGAATGCCGGTCCCGGTGTCCTGAGCGGAAAGACAAATGACGGGCGCGCGCGGCCGGATGCCCTGAAAGTTCTGGAGGGCCGGCGCTTTTTCGTGGCGTCGCGTGCGGAACGTGAGTTGTCCGCCTTCTGGCATGGCATCGGCCGCGTTGAGGGCCAGGTTGACGATCACCTGCTGCAGTTCGACCGGATCGATGTAGAGCGGGAGTTGGCCGGGCGCGAGATCGGTGAGCACACGGACGCGGCGGGGCAACACTTTCTGGAGCAGATCAATCAAGCTGCTCACCGACTCGTTGAGATCATGGTAGCTTTTTTCGCCCGGCAAACCCTGGTGCAGTTGTCGAATGCGATGGGCCAATTGGCTGGCTTGCATGGCCGTCTCGCGAATCAAACCTAAACCACTGCGCACTGAGCTGTCGACCTGCGCATTGGCTTCGAACGTTTCGCTCAACCCCACAATGCCGGTCATGATATTGCAAAAATCGTGAGCCAGGCCCATGGTGAGGATGCCGAGGTTCTCGCGCCAGGACATGTTCAGCAAGCGGCGCTCGGCGATGGTTTGCCGGGTGATGTCGAGCCAGATGCCCTCGAAGCCGAGGATCAATCCATTTTGGGTTCGGATCGTCCGGCGATGTTCCCAGAGATACGTGACGCGACCGGTGTGAATATGGCGAATCCGATAGGTGGTGGTCATCCCGTCGGAGGATTCCTGCTCCAACCGGAGGCGGGTCGCCAGGGATTCGGCGTCCGCCTCATGGACCACTTCCCAGAAATAATTGGATTGGCGGCGGAACTCGGAAGCCGGGACGCCCGTGAGCTCTTCGATTTTGGGACTGATGAATACGAAACTAAAATCGGGGCGCTGACTGAAGATGATGCCCGGCCAACGATTCATCAGGTTATCCAACTGAGTCTCCGAGCGGAGCATGCGCTGAAAGGCGCGATGGCTGATAATTCGGCCCCAGGAACTTTCCGGAAACAACTCCTCGAGCTCAGGCACGGGCGGCATGACCGATTCGAAATGGAGGAACCTCGCCGTCCCATGGGCGCACAATTCGATCGTCAGGTACTCAGCACCCGAGCCGGCGTTGCCGGAGAGTTCGAGACGATCGAATCCCGCGGACCGGCTGATGAATTTTTCCAAAGCCACCTCCCATTCGGGGTGTCGCTGGCCAAGAACCTGGGGCAAGAGTTGGCCTGTTAAAGCGGTCGGAGTGGAGCTTAGCCACGCGGCCAAAGCGTCGTTCGCTGTGACGACTCGACCCTCGGTATCCAAAAGCGCTGTGCCACTGCCCAGCCAGGTTTCGACGGGCAACAGGCTGGCAATGGCTGGCGGCAGTGCGCCGGTCGGACGCGATAGGTCCAGATCACGGTCAGGAGAACACTCTAGCTCACTCATGGTAAACTCACCCCGGCTAAACACCTGGGCGATCGCACACCCGTTTCAACGAGGCGTTACTCGAACAGGCGGGCAGAGTATCAGGGTTAACTTGGTTGGTTACAAGGAGATAGTAATGCGCGGAGGTCAAATGAACCCTAAAGACCCAAAACCCTCAACCTCCCGAAAACACGCAGGAATCCCAAACCGGGAGGAGAGCCGGCCTCTCTGTTCGCAGCCATCTGCGAACTCTCCATCCGTTGCGAGTCAGCCTCGGGGTGCCGGAGGTCTCCTCGCTCACGCTCGAAGCTTCAGGAGCAGGTCCTTGCTCTCGACGGTTTCGCTCAGCGTGACATAGATCTCATCGACGACACCGTCCAGGGGCGCGGAGACGGTGGTCTGCATTTTCATCGCTTCGATCATCAGGAGTTTGTCCCCCTTGCTGACCTTATGGCCAACGCTGACGGCGATGGCGGCGATCACACCCGGGATCGGTGAGGGGATTTGTCGCGCATCTTTGAGGTCAGCCTTGGGCCGGAGTCTCGCTTTGGGCGCGAGCTGTCTGTCAGCGATGAAGGTTTCGCGGGTCATGCCGTTCAACTCAACGGTCACGGTGCGACGCCCGTCTTTTTCCGGCTCACCGACGTTGACGAGGCGAATGATCAGTGTCTTGCCGGTTTCAATGGTGACGCTGATCTCCTGGCGATGATGCAAGCCATAGAAAAACGCGGTAGTTGGCAGCACGCTGACGTCGCTATAGTCCTGCCGTATCTTTTCGAAGCTGGCGAATACTTCGGGATACATTAGATGCGAGTAGAGATCGTCTTCGGTGGCAGGCCGCTTGAGTTTGGCGGAGAGTTCGGCACGCAGTTTGTTGAGGTCCGCCGGTTCGAGGCCGCCATCGTTGGCCGCGAGGCCCTTGCGCATCGCCAATTCAAACCGCGCCTTGGCCGGTTTAAACTTCTTTTCTCCGAGGATGACCTTCCACACGGGCTCAGGCCAGCCGCCCAGAGGCCACCCCAAATCCCCGTTGAACATGCCGATGACGCTCTCGGGAAATGGCGTCACCCCGGGCTCGAGATTTACGACGTCCTCCGGATGGATGCCGCGGCTAAAGAGAAACAGGGCCATGTCGCCCACGACTTTTGAGGAGGGCGTCACCTTGACGATGTCGCCAAAGAGCTGGTTCACCTGGGCGTAAAGCCGGGCGATTTCCGGCCAGCGATGCGAGACGCCCATGCTGGCGGCCTGTTCCCTGAGATTGGTATATTGGCCGCCGGGCATTTCGTGCAGATAAACTTCGGCGCTGCCGGTTTTCGGGGCGATATCGAAAGGGGTGTAATACTCACGCACGCGCTCCCAGTAATCGGAGAATTCGTTGAGGGTGCCCAGGTCGAGACGCGTATCGCGCGGAGTATGTTGCAGCGCGGCGACAATCGAATTGAGGTTCGGCTGGCTGGTGCTGCCAGACATCGAAGCCACGGCCAGGTCCGCGATATCGGCGCCCGCCTCAGCGGCGCGCAGGACGCTGGCGGCGCTGATCCCGCTGGTGTCGTGAGTGTGAAAGTGCACCGGGAGACCCACCTCTTCCTTAAGAGTCTGGACCAGCTTGCGGGCGGCGGCCGGTCGGCAGAGCCCTGCCATGTCCTTAATCGCCAGACAATGGGCGCCCATTTTTTCGAGTTCGCGGGCAAGTCCCACATAATACTTGAGCGAGAACTTGTCGCGGCGCTCATCGAGAATATCGCCGGTGTAGCAAACAGCCGCTTCGCAAATGGCGTGAGTTTCGTGAACCGCCTCCATCGCCACGCGCAGATTGGGGAGGTAATTAAGGGAATCGAAGATGCGGAAGATGTCCATGCCGGCGGAGGCAGCGTGCTTAACGAATCCCGCGACGACGTTGTTCGGATAATTGGAATAACCGACGGCATTTGATCCGCGAAAGAGCATCTGAAAACAGATGTTAGGGATGGCGACGCGCAACTGGCGGAGCCGCTCCCAAGGATCCTCACAGAGGAATCGCATCGCGGTATCAAAGGTCGCGCCGCCCCACATTTCCAACGAAAACAGACCGTTCTCGAGTGCCCCCAGCCTGCGAGCCAGGGAACCAGCGCAAGCCAGCATGTCATAAGTGCGCACCCGGGTGGCCATGAGGGACTGGTGTGCGTCGCGAAAAGTTGTATCGGTGATCAGCAGCCGTTTCTGCTTGAAAACCCATTCGGAGAATTTCCTGGGGCCCAATTCCAATAGCAGATCGTGCGTTCCCTTGGGGAGCGGGGCCTGGTGATCGTAAAGGGGGACTTTGGCAACCTCAAAGGGTTTGAGGGGTTTAAAACCTTTGGCTTGCGGGTTGCCGTTGACGATGACGTTGCCGAGAAAGTTGAGCAGCTTGGTCGCGCGATCCAGGCGCGGCCGGAACCGGCAAAGCTCGGGTGTATCGTCGACCAGGGTCGTCGTCGCCCGGCCAGTCGCGAAGGTCGGGTGGTTGATGACGTTTTCCAGGAACGGAATGTTCGTCTTGAGCCCACGGATTCGGAACTCGCGCAAGGCTCGATCCATGCGGTGACGCGCCAAGTCCCAGGAGTCCGCCGAGGCGATCACTTTGACCAGCAGCGAGTCATAAAAAGGCGTGATGACCGCGCCGGCGTAGCCCATGCCGCCGTCGAGGCGGATCCCGAATCCGCCGGTGGATCGGTACGCGAGAATCTTGCCGTAATCAGGCATGAACTTGTTTTCCGGGTCTTCCGTGGTCAGGCGGCATTGGATGGCGTAACCGTTGCGGGCGACGTTTTCCTGGGTCGGCATGCCGACCTGCGGGCTGTGCAGCGGGTAACCTTGAGCGATGAGGATCTGCGCTCGGACCAGATCTTGTCCGGTAATCACCTCGGTGACGGTATGCTCGACCTGGATGCGTGGGTTCATCTCGATGAAGAACCATTCGTGCCGATCCAGGTCGTACAGGAACTCGATCGTGCCGGCGTTGTCGTAGCGGATCTCGCGGGCGATCCGCACCGCGGCTTCACACAGTTCGCTGACGATGTTCTGCGGCAGCCCGTAGCTGGGAGCGACTTCGACAACTTTTTGGTGCCGGCGCTGCACCGAACAGTCGCGCTCGTGCAGGTGAATCACGTTGCCGTGTTGATCGCCAATGATCTGCACTTCGATATGTTTGGCATGCGGGATGTACTTTTCCAGGAACACCGCGGCGTTACCGAACGCCCGGTCGGCTTCGGTCCGGGCCTCATCCAGAAGCCGGGCCAGGTCGGCAGCTTTCTGCACGACCCGCATGCCGCGGCCGCCGCCGCCAAAGGCAGCTTTGATGATCAGCGGAAACCCAAGTTGACGCGCGACTTTGAGCGCTTCGTCACGGTCAGTCACAGCTTGCTCTGTGCCCGGCAAGGTCGGGACGTGGATGCGCTGGGCCAGCGCGCGCGCGGCCGTCTTGTCGCCCATCATGTCCAGCAATTCCGGGCGCGGCCCGACAAAAACAATGCCGGCCTGGGCGCAAGCCCGCGCAAACTGCGCGTTCTCGCTCAGAAATCCGTAGCCAGGATGGATCGCCTGGACCCCAGCTTCTTTGGCGATCGCCACGATGCTGTCGATGTCAAGGTAGGCAGCCACGGGTCCTTTGCCCGGCCCGACCTGGTAAGCTTCGTCGGCTTTGAAGCGATGGATGCCAAAGCGATCTTCCTGCGCATAGATCGCGACCGTGCGCAATCCCAGGTCGGTCGCTGCGCGGAAAATGCGAATGGCGATTTCCGATCGGTTGGCGGCCATTAGCTTCGTGAACGGCCGCGGCGCTGTCGGGTTTATCGAATCCTGATTTTTTGCTGAACCCATAGTTGTGGCGGCATTATAGGGGAAGTTAGCGGAACTGCAAAATTGCAATTTGGCAAGCGGTCGCGGTCGACCTATCCTCGTCGAGTGAATTTCTTCTTCCTCTCGGTTTTCGGGGTTTTCCTGTTTGCGAATTCCTGCGCCGCAGCGGCCGATTCAGGGCAGGCTGTTAAACCTGGCGCCACCACGGCTTCCGACGCCAACGCAACCGCGGAGTTCGACAAAATCGAGGCGGCGGATGATGCCGCCCAGGCAGAAGTGGATAAATGGACGCGCGAAAACAGCGCCCTCAAGGCAAAAGGTGGCGGGGTTTCGGACGCTGAACTGGAACGGCGAATCGGCGAACGTTTTGAGCCAATCCGCAAAACCTACGATGATTTTGTGCATCGGCATCCCGAAGACGCGCGGGCGCGCCTGGGATATGGAAATTTTCTGAATGATCGCCAGGATGAACTGGGAGCCCAGGCGCAATGGGAAAGAGCACTCGAACTGGATCCGAACAACCCGACGATCTACAACAACCTGGCCGGGCGTTACAGCGAGAGCGGCCCCGTGAACAAAGCTTTTGACTATTTCCGCAAGGCCATCACGCTGAGCCCGGGCGAGGCAGCGTATTATCACAACTTTGGAGACAGTCTTTATGTGCAACGCAGACGGGCCGCGATTTACTACGCCATTACTGAGCAGGCGGTTTACGGCAGGGTCTTGCTGCTTTACAGTAATGCGCTGCGGCTCGCTCCTCAAAAGTTCGTCTTCGCCCGGGATTTGGCGCAGACGTACTACTCGTTGAAACCACTCCCATTCGAAGCCGCGCTGGGCGCCTGGACCAACGCGCTGGCCATCGCGCGTGAGGAAGCCGACCGCGAAGACGTCGAGGTCCATCTGGCTCGCGTCAAGATGCTGGCCGGTCGCCTGGCTGAAGCCAGAACGCAGCTCGCTGGGGTCACGAATGAGGCTTGCGCAAAAGCGAAGAGCACTTTGCTCCACAATCTCGAAGAGCGCGAAAGGGGTGCCGCAACCAATGGGGTCCCGACTGGGGATTGAAGTTTGATGACGTGACGCTGACCACCAAGAAACGGCTCGACCGCAACTATGCCCAACGCCGCACTCTTTGGGAGCCGATCTACGAAGTCATGCAGATGACAGGCGAGGGCGAGGCACCCCCGGCGCCTTCGCCCACGTCAGCGCCATGTTCCTTTTTCCCCGACCCTTATTTCCTGTATGCAGTAAACGACACGCTGAGTTCGTCCTCGCTGTTCCAGTGCCTTACGGGGGTCAAGGGGGAATCTTCCAGCACCGTGACTCTCACCGGTGACACGCAGTGCTTTGTGGTCAACACCCACCACGGCGATTTCCGGGTCCACCATAACAGGCACCCTGAGCCTTGACTGCGGCGTGGTTTCAGTGGCCATGGTGAACGATCCTAACCGGGATTCGTCAGGACTGGATCGCAGCAAAAACACTCACTCGGAATGCAGCTTCGTTATGCCAGACAGCTCAACCGTGGGCGCCGCTTTCTGGAACACGCATCTGACCCAGTATGGCACTGGAGGGAATGGCGCATTCTTTACCGCCATCCCAGAAGCAAGGTCGGTTGGATGGGCAAAATCCGTTAGCTCAGGGACCAGCTTTTCCGATCTCGGTCCTGTACCTGGCGAATTGCCATTCGAGCGGCCATTGGCAGTTCAAATAACTCTTGGCAATGGCTCTGCCAACAGTAGTTCTCAAGCCTGACCGCCCGGGGTTTTGGGCCGCCGGCTTTCTTATCAGGCGTGTCGACCGATAGGCCTTGATGCGCGCGAGCCGCGCTGTAGTAGTTTTTGAACAATTTCAGGTTCCGCTCCAAGTCACCGGCAGTCCACAAGAACAGACGATCCAAATATTCGCGCCGGAGGGTCCCGAACCACTTTGCCCGGTCGCACCATCAAGGCAAGGAAACCGAAATCCAGCTCCCCAAGGAACTCACACGCCGAATTCGCCATGCACAGGAGCACCCATCGTGCTTGAAGTCCAATGAGCTTAGTCTAAGTTATCTGGTCCCTAAGATCTGCTGAGCGCGCGCTTTAGCCGCCAGCCCTCACGCATCGCGTTATGAAACATCAAAATCAGTCGCGGTTCCGCACGGGTCCTCGAGGTTCGGGGTCTGCCGCTCCCTCGCTTGCCGCAATGGTTCTCATGAGTTCACGAAAGGTCCTGGCGCTCGCCCTGCTCTTGCCGTTCGGCGCCCTGGCCCAGACCTCACCATTGCCGCTGATGAAGGGTGTGGAACTCCAACCACTGACCGCGCAGGTCAAGCGCGTCATCGAAACGCTCGAGTACCTCGGTTCTCCTTTGTCGCCCAACGAACGTCAGGCGCTCGAATCGGCCATGGGGAACGGGGACGCAGCGGCAGCCGGCGAGACCATCCAACGAATCCTCGATCCGCACTGCCTGGTCAGCTTGACCATCAACCCGGAGATGCGGGTGAAGGCGATCCAGGGGCCCGCGCAGCCGGAGCTTTTGGCCGACGGTTGGCGCACGTTCCTGATCAAGGTCCAGAACGAGGCTGGGGCCACCGCCGAGCTTCGCGTCATCAGCCCACAAGCTCAATCCGTTCATGATTCACCGGGGAAACAGACGCCTTCAGACAAACATTACCGCAAGAACGAAGTCGCAGCCCGGGCCTTGCCGCCCGACCAACGCTGGTTGGATTTGGAGATGTTCGGTAAACAGCCGTTGCGCAGGGATCTGAGCGGGCTGGCGCTCGAGTATCGCGTGCTGTCGCTTTACAGCCGGGATGCCGGGCAGCGCGAAGCCAAGCTCGCCTTCAACGTGGGCCAAGGCACGCAGGATCTGGGGTTCCGCAGCGAAGTGGATATCCTGTTCCGTTGTCTCCCTGCTCAAGAGGTGAAGTTCCAGGTGTTGGACGAAAACGCCCAACCGACGACCGCCATGTTTGTGATTCGTGACCCGCAGGGCAGAATCTACCCCTCACAAGCCAAACGCCTGGCTCCTGATTTTGCATTTCATCCGCAGGTCTACCGAGCGGACGGGGAAACCCTCTTGCTTCCCGCCGGCGATTTTACGGTCGAATTCACGCGGGGTCCCGAGTACGTGGTTCAGCACCAGAAGCTTGAAGTGCGGGGCCCGCAGCAGAGCGCGACGTTCAAACTGCGGCGTTGGATTGATCCTTCGAAACTCGGCTGGTGGTCGGGCGACCACCACATCCACGCGGCCGGCTGTGCCCATTACACCCAACCCACCGAAGGCGTGCTGGCCACTGATATGTACCGACATTGCCAGGGCGAAGATTTGAAGGTTGGCTGCAACCTGACCTGGGGACCTTGCTTCGATTTTCAAAAGCAATTCTTCACCGGCAAAGACGACAACGTCTCCCAGTATCCTTACTTGCTCCATTACGATATCGAGGTTTCGGGTTTCGGCTCGCATCAGTCTGGCCACTTGGTTTTGTTGCGCCTTAAGGACGAGATTTACCCCGGCGGGGATTCAGATAAACATTGGCCGACATTGTGTCTAAACACGCTGCGCTGGGCGAAAAAGCAGGGAGCGGTCTGCGGGCCGGCCCATTCGGGTTGGGGCCTGGATGTCGAGACGGCGGAGCTGCCGAATTTTGTGGTTCCCCCTTACAGCGGCATCGGCGCTAACGAATACATCGTAGATGTTACCCACGAGGTACCGGGGCCGGACGGCAAAATGGTTCCGGCTGTAGATTTCATGTCGATGGTCGACACCCCGAGTGTCTGGGAGCTCAACATGTGGTATCACACACTGAACGTGGGATTCCGCACCCGGATCAGCGGGGAAACCGATTTTCCGTGCATCTACGGCGAACGCGTTGGGTTGGGACGCTCCTATGTGAAACTCGATGGCAAGCTGACTTACGATGCCTGGTGCGAGGGCATCCGCCAGGGGCGGAACTACGTGGGCGATGGACGCAGCCACTTGATCGATTTCAAGGTCAACACCACCACCATGGGCGAGAACGGCAGCGAACTTCGTTTGACCCAGCCTG
>JANXQE010000396.1 GCA_025356925.1 Limisphaerales bacterium
TGGTTTGAATGCGGCAACGCGGCGTCCGCTGGACGGAACCCCGGTCTCGCGGAGCGGGCCTGGAACCGGGCCATCGAGCTCGCACCGCGGAATTCCGAACTCATCGGATTGATCGGCCATCAATATCAGGGCATGCGAAAACCGGAGCTAGCCCGCGCGTGTTTTGCCAAAGCCGCCGCGGCGGATGTCCACGCCATCAACCCGCGCATTAGCCTCGCCGTTCTGGCCGAACAAAACCACCGCCTCGAGGAGGCGCGCGGCGCCGTTGAAGCATGTCTGGCCATCGACCCGCGCGACGACCAGGCTCGATATTTCCAGGCAGTGCTGGATCGCCGCGAACACAAATCGGAGCAAGCCGAACGACGACTCCGCGATCTCGTCGCCTCAGAGCCCAGGCACCCTTACGTGCGCTACGCCTGCCGGTACGAGCTGGCTCAGATCCTGGATCGGACCGAACGGTTTGAGGAGGCATTCGCTCAGCTCCTTGAAGCCAAGCAGATCGTAAGCACGTTGACCGACACCAACTTGCTCCTGCGGGCCTACGACCAGAACGCCGAAGGCGCGCGGCGTTTTACCAATGCTCTCCCTAAGACGATTCTGCGGACCTGGGCCGGTTTTTTTCCGGAGCGCAAACGTGAGCGCATCCCGCCCCTGGCATTTCTCGGAGGCCATCCCCGCAGCGGCACGACGCTGCTCGAGCAAATCCTCGATGCTCATCCCAACGTTGCCGCGTTCGATGAACCGCCCGCCTTCCTCAATCTGCTCCAGCCGGAGTTTCAAAAGTCCAGAGACCTCTCAAGCGCGCGGCTCAATACGCTCCGCGTGCTGTACATCCAGGCGCTGTTGACCGAACGGGGTTCTGGTGCGGATGCAAAACTCCTGGTCGACAAAAACCCCTCGCCTACGGCGCGCCTGCCAATCTGGCTCCGGGTTTTCCCCGAATTGCGCGTCCTGGTCGCCTTGCGTGACCCGCGCGATGTGGTGCTCAGTTGTTTTTTTCAGAACATTCCCCTCAATGCCGACAATGTAAATTTTCTCACCCTGGAACGCAGCGCCAAACATTACGCGGATCTGATGGACATCTGGCTCTCAGTGAAAGGGTGGGAGGCTTTTTCCTGGCTCGAAACCCGTTACGAAGACACCGTGGGGGACATGGAAAAAGAGGGACGCCGCGTGACCGAGTTTCTCGGACTTACCTGGCATGAACAGCAAGCCAGGTTTTACGAAGGGAGTTTGCGCAAGCAACTTTACTCTCCCACGTATCAGGACGTCACGGTTCCGGTCTATACCCGCTCGATCGCTCGCTGGCGCTCGTACGAGGAATACCTGGCGCCCATCTTCCCTGCGCTCGATCCGTATATGCGCGCGTTTGGCTACGACTAAGCACGGCGCCGAAATGACACCCTAAGGCAGCCGCTTTCGCCACGCACCCACAACCTTGTGGACATTAAGGTCCCAGGTGGCGCGTATCGGCAATTTCCTGGGGCCGCCCCAAGCCCTGACCACGAAACCGGTTAGCCAGTCTCAAAAAGATCGTGGTCCGGCCAGGTGGTTATTTTTCCAACCATTTCCCAGATCAGGTGGTCGAGGTCGCCGCCCAAATCGCCAGGCACCCGGGTATTGGTCAGAGCGGCCCAGCAGAATTCCTGGGCAGTGCGCACCATGATGGTAATGGTTCCTGGCAAACTTCCCGAGTGCCACCAGTTGTTGTATTTGTTCACCGCCCAACCCTTGGCATACCCTGCAGAGGCCGCCGACGGAGTGGTCATGATTTGGATGGTGTCTGGCCTGAGAATATCAGGTTTCGTGGGAAACTTGTCCACACGGACGAGGAACCTGGCCAGATCCGTCGCCGACGCCAGCCATCCGCCGTGCGAATCCATTCGCCTGACATTCATGGCATAGGGGTCCGATCCATCCTGGCTATAGTAGGTGACTTCCGCCGGCGCACGCTCCGCTGGCGTGTTGCCACCGATACGCATGCGCTGAACTCCGCACCGACGCAACACCAACTCTTCGACGGCCGCCGCGTAGGGCTTCCCGGTTACCTTCTCGATCACTCTTCCCAGGATGCAAAAACCGAAATTTGAATAAGCGAAATGCTTGCCGGGCGGGTTTTGCAGGGGCTGGTTCGCAATGGTCCAGGCGATCAGCTGCTGGTGGTCCCACTCCGGGTGGAGCAACATCGGATCGCGATCGTCGTTCTGCCAACCGCCCGCGGTGTGGGTCAGCAGATGTTCGACAGTGATCGCTCTGATATATTCTTTGTCAGGCAGCGGGCCATACTCCGTGCCGAGGAGAGCCCTGGGGCCAAAAACCGTGTCGGAAAGCCGCAATTTTCCGTCTTCGATCAGTCGAAAGAGGGTGGTTGCGGTAATTGGTTTGGAGACACTCGCGATCCGGAAGAGATGGTTCGGCGTGACCTTCACGTTGCTCTCTTTGTTCGCCAAACCAAATCCCTGCGCGTAGGCCAGCCTTCCGTGTCTGGCAATCGCGACGGACATTCCCGGAACGTGGTGCTTTTGGATTAAGGCGCTGGCGCACGCTTCCATCGCACGAAGCTCCGCCGGTTTGAAACCCGGTTGGTCCCTGCTGTTGGCGTTCTCCCCAACGGCGCCTCTAAGCGCGGCTGCCGCGAGCCCGACCGATGTTCCAGCCAGCGCCCGCGCGCAAAAGGAACGGCGCGTCAATTGCAGCCGACGAACTGTGTTCGATGCAGCCATGTAGCGGACTGCCGTTGTACGCCCATCTCGCCACCACGCAAGCCAAATGTCAGGCCGCCGTCAGCGCGGCGCGCGCATCCTCCGCAGCACCCGTTTTCTCAAGAAAATAATCGTAGCCGCCGACAAAGGGCACAACCTGTCCCGCGTTCACGTGCAACACCTTGGTGGCGAGCTTGCGAATAAAATGTACGTCGTGGGAAATGAACACGAGCGTACCCTCATAACGCTCCAGGGCCAGCGTCAGCGACTCGACCGTATG
>JANXQE010000404.1 GCA_025356925.1 Limisphaerales bacterium
CCGGCCGCCGCTGGCAGCGCCTCGGGTTTTTCCGGGCGACGCTGGTTAACACCTGGATGATCCTGGGCTATCGTCTCGGCTGGCCCATCGACAAGCTCGCGGCAACTTACCGGCAGGCGGGGCGGAGAGCAGCGCCCGGGTTAAACGGTTCGGGCCTCTAATTGGAGACGCGCCTCGGTTGGGGTCACGGTCGATTGTTGGCGCGTTTTGAGATCTTTGAGATTGACCATCAGAGTTCCGGAGGGCGTCCGTTCAAGCTTGCACACGAACGCGGCCCCAAGTTCCTGGGCGCGTTTGTACTGCTTATCAGGTTTGGCCGGCACCAGGCTGTATTCCACGGCGAGGCCGGCGTTCCGCAGGTCCTGAATCAACGTTAAGGAATCACTCCGAAGCGCTTCGTCTTCAATCAAGCAGAACGCGTCGATCGCGCTCTGGAAATCAGGCAGCCGTTGGCGCGCTTTCAGCAGTTCCAACAGCACCACGTCGCCCATTCCGAACCCCAGGGCCGGCAGGTTTACTCGGCCGCCGCTGATGAGACTTACCAGGTTGTCGTAACGTCCGCCACCTGCGATGGCCCGGAAATCTCCTTTCCGATCAAAGGCCTCGAAGACGACCCCGGTATAATAGGCCAGTCCGCGGATGACCCCGTAGTCCACCTTGACAAACGATCGGAGATCGCGGGCCTCCAGGTTGTCCAGGATCGCTTGCAGTTCGGCGGTGGGTCTGGCCTCGTCGATAAAGGTTCGGACCTGCGCCAAGGAGAGACCGAAACTGGCAAGCTTCTGCTCGCTTACAGCGGGATCTTCCCGTTCAAGTTTATCGACGGCCTGGTAAAACTCGTATTCACGGCTGCGATCGCCGTTGGCTTGGCAAAAGAAACCCTGCCACGCATTGCGGCTGCTAAGGCGGATCACAAAGTCTTCCACCGACAGGTTAAGCGAGCGCAGTATGTCGATCAGCAGGGCAATCAACTCCGCGTCGGCCGCGGAATCCGTCTCGCCGATAATATCGGCGTTAAGTTGAAAATGCTCTCGGAGCCGGCCTTTTTGTTGTCGTTCGTAACGAAACAGTTGTGGGATAGCAAACCACTTGAGTGGCTTTTTGTAGTTCCGCTCGTGAGCGGCAACCATTCGGGCCAGGGTCGGCGTCATTTCGGGCCGGAGCGAGATCTCACGCGCGCCCTTGTCCGTGAAGTTATAGAGCTGCCCGACGATTTCTTCGCCGCTTTTGGCCGTAAACAATTCCAGTGGCTCGAGCGGAGGGCCGTCGTACTCGTGGAAGCCGTAGCGACGGGCCACGCTCCGCCAGCGATCGAAGATGTAGTTCCGGGCATCCGCGCTCCACAGGTCCGGCTGCGGCAGCGGTTCGGGGTAGAAGTCACGGAAACCTGGCAAACGTTCCATAAGTCAGCCTCGTAGTTTAGGCGGCGGCGGAGCGGAGCTAAACGAAAAAGGAAACTGGCACGCCGTGGCGGCGTGTTGTAGCGGTTCAACCGCGGGCGTGACTCAGGTCGCTGGCTGAATCGGTTGCGGCGGCTTGGGCGGCGGGATCTTGATCACCTCGCCTCGCATTTCCTTACCGGGCTTGAACTTGACGACCGAACGTTCGGGAATCGGCACGTCTGTTGCCGGGGCGTTCGGGTTCCGGCCGATGCGCGCTTTACGCACTTTGACTTCGAACACGCCAAAGTTACGCAGCTCCACTTTATCGCCTTTGGCCAGAGCCTCGGCGATGTAATCAAGTGTCTTCTGAACCACCGTGAGGACCTGCTGCTGGATCAGCTCCGTCTCCTCGCTGATCCGAATCACCAGGTCTCGCTTTGTCAGAGTCATAGGTAATGGGGTTAGGGTTAAATCCGTTAACCAGCCTTGTATAAACCTCTTCCTGACAAGGGTCAAGCACTCAATTAGCGGTTCTGGCCCCCCCGGGAGCGAGTGACAAAATCGCCCCGAGTCCAAGAGGGCGGCCGGTCGGTGGCTAAATACGCGAGACTTGGGCCTACCTCCGGGTGATGGAGAGTTTCTTGCTCGCAAGGTTCGCGAGACCCTCCAGCCCATGCGCACCTCACGGACCGAGAAATCCACATGACGAGCGTGATCCGATGAGCGCGAACGAAGACACCCTCCCACCGGCGAACGTGAAGGGCCGGATCCTTTTGGTGGACGACGAGCAGAGCCTGGCGCGCATCTACGCCCGGTTCCTCGAGGAGCGACGCGGCTTGCGCGCCATCGCGCGCAAGCTCCGTTGCGAACCCGGCTTTGTCGAGGAACCGGGC
>JANXQE010000435.1 GCA_025356925.1 Limisphaerales bacterium
GGCCCGGCAATACTGCATCATCAACTCCATGTCGTCGGTATTGAACACGGTGTTGGTGTCGAATTCTTCGAATTCACTCACCCACAATGGCACATTCCATCGCACGCTTGGCGCCTGGTAATTGGTGAGGAAGGCGTAAGCGCCGTAATTGGTGACGAATGAATTGGAAATGGCATTGATCACATTTGCCCACTGGCCTACGTAGATATGAATGGAATAGACGAGGTTCGAAACGGGCGGAGGGTTGGGCTTCGGAGTCAATATCCCGACGAGGTTGGTAGATTCGCTGCCGCTGTCCTGGCAAATCAAGAGGAGGTTGGAATTGGCGGTGTGAATATTCGAGCCCAGCAGCGCGTAAAAACTGGACAAGCGCAGGCCCTTGTCGTTGGGCGGTTCGTTGAACAGGTCCGCACCGATGACGGCTGGGTTGTTGGAATAGCGCGCCGCCAGAAATCTCCACGCATCATTGTAACCATCTTGCACATTGTAACCGGCATTCGTGAATCCCAGGCTCGCGGCCGATTGGGACGGGCAGTTGCTGCAGATCACCGGGTAGATCCCCGCGGGATAGCCGTCGGGCGGCTCGCCAAAAAAGTACTTCTCGGCCACGAGTCTTGAGGTGTTGGAATTGGTCAACGGATAACCTCCCACGGTGAGATAGCTGCTGTTCGTGGCATTGTAATACAGCCAGATCGGCATGCCCAGCCCGTGTCCGGCCTTGTCGCTGTTGGTGAACACGGGCGAAAACGAGTGTTGATGCAAGCTGAGAATCACACTCAAATTGTGGCTCGCAAAATTGCTGATGGTGTTGTCCACCAGCGTCAAATAGTTCGGGTTGTACGCATGGCTGACCGTCTGGTTGGAGACTGCTGGAGGATTGGGTTCGAGGTTCGCCCAGGCGAGCAGCAGGCGGATGGAGTTGAATCCCCAATTGCTCAGGTGCGCATATTCGATATTGGCGGGGAACTGATAGCCCCCGAACTGCGCCGGGTTCGTCGCGTTTTCGTACGGCAGTCCGGCGCCGTACTCGGCGCCGCTTTGATTGACGCTCAACAGGCGGACCGGATGGTTCGAACTGTCGTAGAGATTTGTGCCCGAGGCGTGCAGCCAGCCGTTGAAAGGATAAGTCCGGAGGTTGGACACTCCGGCGGTGAGCCGCAAACTGGCCAAAGCCATCAGGATGATAAGCAGGGCTCGCAAGCGCATCGGTGGTTTATATGATGGGCGGGCCGAAAGCGCAATTCGGTTGGACCCCGGCTGAGGGTCGAGGCGAAGGAAAGAATTCTTCGCTCGCGGGAATTGTGTTCGTCGTGGCGGAGCGACCCTCGCGGCGCTGAACTGCGAAGCCTGAGATGAACGTGATCCTCTCAGCCCCCCACCAGGTGCACGCGATACTCCGTCGGCGACTGCCCCAGAATCCGTTTGAACACCCGGTTGAAGTTAGTCAGGGACTGAAACCCCACTTCAAAAGCAATCTCGCTGATCCGCAAATTCGGATTAATCAGCAGGTTCTTCGCTCGTTCCAGGCGCAGGCGGGTCACATAGTCCGTGAAATTGATGCCGGCAACCTTTTTGAACATCTTGCAGAAATAAAAAGTGCTGGTGTTCACGGCTTTCGCGACGTCGCCCAGCGAAATGTCCTCGGTTTGGTGTTCCTCGATGTACTTTTTAGCCCTGGTGATTACCGGCGGCTCCGCGTTCTGTTGCTGAACGATGATCTGGTTGCTCAAGATCGCGAGATGCTGCGCAAAGATCGTTAGCAACATCACCACTGATTCCTGCTGCCCGGCCGGCATAGTGCGGGTGCCAAAATACGCCTTCCGCATCTCCTGGCGATCGGCCTCGACGCCTCGCTCGGCCATTAACTTCACAGTCCGTTCGAATTGGTTCTCAGTCGGAGTCTTGCGGAACACCTGGCCGGTCTGCAGATAGCCGATCAGCCGCTCGCCCACATGCACTGGCACCATGGTTTCCCACAACCCCGCCCCGCACACGACTGTTTGAGGTTCCTGGACTGCTTGTTGCGCGAGTTGTTCCTGCACCTGCAAACAGTTGGCACAGGATCGGCTCGTGCCCGCCATCAGCGCGCACCACGGGCTCTCCTGGCGTTTCCCATGCAGGGGCAATTGCCACGTCTCGACGGGCCGTAGCGCCACCGGCAGACCCGTGGCCTCGGTAAACGCCCGGTCATAATCCTGAAAAATCTTGGAGTTGGTGAGCGCCTGGACCAGGTTCTTCTCCTCGGTCGCGGGCTCGTGCTCAGGTGCTTCAGCGACCGATCGCCTGCGAAGGGGTAGATTAATCGCCGCGCGGGGTGGCAACATGCCAGGAGCGGAAATTCTGGCCGGCGTTAAACGGACTGTGGAGTTCCGGAGGGCTGGCGTCGGCTTCTCTAATATTGTTTGCATGACAGCAAAATAGGATAAGTGATGGGTGCTCGTAAATTGGGGCACCGCCTGATTGTTGGTAGGGGTTCCTTCTTACGCCGACTAAGGGAATCGCTTACTGGCGCAGCTCCACGGGCTACCTTGAATCCCGATGGAGTCGATCACACCAACTGTCCCGGCATCCCACTCACAGTATTGGCCGCCACGATCCAGGCGCTAGCCGAGCCAATTGGACTTTACTAGGCAGGGTTGCGGAATCCCCGCCTCGCCAATACCAGTTCACCGGCCCGCAGGCGACGAATCGCGCCTGCTGTTTCTGCCGCATTCGTTCGCGGTGATCGAAGTGGAGTGCAGATTAAAGGTAGTCGGGAACCTTCGGGGGCCTCGACCATCTCATCTTCGCAGCGCTTTTGAGCGATTAAACAACAACAATCCCGCAGAGGTCCGAACAACTAACAAGCACATGAAAACGTGGACGCTGTATTCCTCCTTGCGAAGTGGTGGCCGGGTGAAGCGCGCTGGTGGCCGGCGTTATCGTTCGATCCTGGCGATGGCGGTTATGCTAAGTGCGATGACTGGTTTCCTGCTCCCGCACCCGGCGCGGGCCCAGAATCTTTACCTGCAGCACAATCTGGTCTCCGATCTCCCGGGTCTTGCCGATCACACCGACACTAACCTGCTCAATCCTTGGGGTATCGCTTTTAGCCCCACCGGTCCGTTTTGGATTTCCGACAACCACTCCGGTCTTTCAACTGTTTACAACAGCGCAGGGGTCCCGCAGCCGCTCGTCGTCAATATTCCGTCTCCGGCAGGGTTCACACCGTTGGGCGCGCCCACGGGGATTGTCTTCAACAACACCTCAGGCTTCACCGTCGCCTCTAACGCACCCGCGCATTTTGTCTTCGCCACCGAGGATGGAACGATTGTTGGTTGGAACAGCAGTTCGAACGC
>JANXQE010000436.1 GCA_025356925.1 Limisphaerales bacterium
TCTGCCGGGTTCCGAACCACCGATGAAAACCCTCACCCGAAGATTCGCAGTGTCACGAAGGCGCTAGTTCCCAGAATGCGGGCGAGAATACGCCTCCTGCCGGTGAAAGCAAGTCCAACTTCGGGATCATCGGCCTGGTCCGTCCGCTGCCGATGCCAGCGCGTCGCCCAACGCTCTAACTAATATGCTCCGAGCCGTGGGGCGGCAGAGCCGCCCGAGCGGTGCCTATTTCGACCTGAGTCGGCATGCATGGAGATGGTCACGCAGCCGATTCCCCAAAGCGCACGTGACCGCGATCCCGCCGAACACGGCCAGGGCCGCGTTCGTATTTTCAGGAACGGGCTGAACTCCGTAAGTGTCGTAATTTGTGAAGGTGACAAAGTCATAGCCCACGTTCCCGGTCAGTCCCTCAAAACTCTGCAGGCTCCGGTTACCGTTGCCAGTAATGTAGGAGGTTTCAAATTTGAAAAAGTTGGTGCTGAGACTCGGCAGGCCGATATCGGCCCAATCGAACTGGAAACTGTAGCTTGGGTTATTCGGGGTGTCGGTGTGCACGAAGTTCAACCCCGAGCGAACGAGTTCCAGATGGGTGCCCGTGGCGTCGTCCACAAGCTTGTAAACGGCGCTGCCGCTGTTCACCCCGAGAGCGATCGCGTAATCTGCCGCGAAACCGGGCGCGAAGGTCGCTACCGACCGGCTCACCTTGAAACCCGAAATCGAACTTTCGAGGGCATTGCCTTTGTCGGAAAAACGACTGGTGCTCGTAAATCCGCCCGCGCTCGAATCGACGAATATCACCAGATTATCCACAAAGCTGCCGATACCCTTGACGAAGTTTGCGTACACGGTGGTTGTGTTATTGGATAACGCCAGCGTGGCATCCCCCACGGCGCCCGCGACGCCATTGCCCTGGTACATCTGGTAATTGTACAGCGCGGCCAAGCCACGGCACGGCGAAAGCGCGAGCGCGAGCATCCCCAAACTCAATCCGGAAACGATTCGAGTTCTCATAAGCTATTACTATTCCTCTTTCGATTACTAAAAGTCTTTCTATAGCTTCGGATTGCTTTGTGCAAGGTCCTTTTTGAATTTGAATGTGTTTTTTTGACGAGGGCCGAGACCGCGATCGGGGTGCGTTAGCAGAGAATCGGCAGTCGCTCCGCACCCAGGCCTCTAAGCACGGGAGGCCGTTCAAGCGTGGCTGTGGGAGAGGGTAGGGGTGAGGGGAATTCGGTTTGAATCTGGCACGTTGCACGGGTTCTACAATCGCCTCTGCAATCTCCAATTTTCAATTCCGATTAAAATCCAAACACACGAGCCGATTTTCGCTACGCAAGTACAGTTTCTTTCTCGAAAGCACCGGCGCAGTCCAGCAGGGGTAATGAAGCTGCGGCACTTGCCAGGAGCAGATTTCCTCGGGCTGCCGGGTGTTCAACGCGAACATCCCCAGCTTGCCGCCTTCACCCAAAACAACAAGCCGCCCATCGGCGATGATAGCCGAGCCGCGACCGTAGACGGACGGTTGCAGGCCGCTGTGGGGTCGCCAGCGTTCGTCACGATTCCACATTAATTTGCCCGTCTCAAATTCCACGCACCGGAACCGTGCGTCCGGCTCGTTTCGCCCGCTGAAAGCGTACAGGTAACCGTCGTGGAGGATCGGGGTAGTCCAGTGAATTTCGAGCACCGGCGGCGCGATACTCCCGTCATCCGGCAGTCGCTCGATTGTCGGTTTAGGACTCCGCCAAACTTCTTCCAACGACTTGCCGTCCGGCAGGACGCGCAACAAAACGGCCCCAATCCGATAGTAGGCCGCCGAGATGAGGACCAGGTCGTTTCGGACAATTGGACACATGGCATTGACCGACTCATTCACCGGCGACTGAAACCAACGACTGAAGTAGATGGTTCCGTTGGTTGGGTTCAAAGCCAGCAAGCCCTGCCGCGTGAGACAAAGGAGAGTGCGCCGGCCATGGATCGTCGCTGCCACCGGTGAAGAATAACTCGCCATTTTCTCCTCTCCCGTCCAACGGTACGGCGCCTCCCCCCGCCAACCGATGGTCGTGGCGCCTTGCCAATTGGTCTGACCTCCATTTTCCCAGAGGGTTTTGCCCGTGGCCGGGTCGAGCGCAACCACGGCGGAGTTTGGCTGGCCACCAACCATCACGATTAACTTGTCCCCCTCCAGCAAAGGCGTGCTCCCGACGCCGAAGAACGGGTCTGGCACGGTCCATTCTTTGGTCGTCTCCCGCTGCCAAACCGGTTTGCCGGTTTCCAGATCCAGGCAGCAGAGCCGCCCCTCCGCGCCAAAGGTGTAACACCGGTTTGAATGGAGAATCGGTGTGCACCGCGGCCCGTTGTTATAGCCGAACGGATCGGTGAAACCGCTCGGGTATCCATACCGCCACAGTGGTTCGCCGGCCGCTGGGTCGAAAC
>JANXQE010000509.1 GCA_025356925.1 Limisphaerales bacterium
GACAATTCGACCAGCAACTCTGGTTTGGCGCTATCGATCTGTACGGTAAACTGGAAGTCCATCAATGAGGAAGCGTCGAAGAGCCGGGCTTCGAGTCGGTCGTTTGTGACAACCGCGTCTTTCACAACGTAACCCTCGGAAAACGGTTGTTGGGTCCACAGCCGATCCGACCTCAGCTCATGCACCGACAAAGTCGCGGCGGTGGTGTCGAAGGTGACCACCAGAGCCGGATTGGTGAGAAGCAACGTCGATGGCAGGCCTGGCCGGCGCATGGACAAAATGTTGGTGCCGCGCACGGCGGTATAGTCGTCGACCCAAACCTCCACGGGGCCGAAACCGATCAGTCGAGGCTGCAGGGCACGGACGTTGCCAGGGTTCACGACGCGCATCACGAGATGTTGCCATCCCGGGCTGTTCTCCGTGGTCCGTTCACCGGCCGACCATGCGACTACTTTGCCCAGGCTGTCCCAGGTCGAAGCACACAAGGTAACCGTTCCCTTACCTTGAAGTTTGACCCAACACTGGAGCTCCACGACGTCGCCAGGGTGCATGTCCAGCCGGAGCAACGGTTCAAGACTCCAATCCTGCTCGCCGCTATGTTCGAGGTGCAATGCCCTGCTGCCAGCATGCGCGGTCTTCTCATCCACAGCAGCCTGGATGGTTGAAGGACTCCGAGCCCAGACACGCCAGCCGTTCGTGCCGAATTCGAAACCGCCGTTGGGAACCAGATCCTCGCCTGCTGCGACCGAAGCGGAAGAGCACAGCATCACCAGGAGCAGAAATATTGTCTTCATGACTTGGAACTCGGGCGGGCGCGAAGCTTGAAAACGCCATGTTTCCGACTCGGAACCAACCGCGCGAGATTGGGGGAACCTGCTTGTTTCAGATTTCCTGGGTTCAAGTGAGGTCGGCGCCTCGCATGCGGGGAGATTAGCGAGCTTGCCCGAGGCCGCAAGCTTCGGCCACTTGATCAATGTTGTTTGGAACGACATGTTTTCGACTCCTTAGCCTTCGGAACAGCGGAACCAGGTCGGCAATAGAAGCATGCGCCAGTTCTTACCACTGAGAATGTTGAATAATTCAGCCCAAAACTTCGTCGGAAATACGAGACAAAGCCACCGGTTTGCTTTATATTGGGAATTAACACTGATGATGCCCGTCCGAGCTGAACAACGGAATGGCGCGCCAAATCGCACCGGGGCTTTCCCTTGGACCGGTTCCGGAGCCCTTGGGCAGACTGGGAGCGCAGCCTTCAGGCTGCTGCGAGCCGTAAACGGATTCCAAGCCTGCAACGGGCCGCGCCTCAGGAAATTTCGATCATCTCAGCGGCCTTATGGTTGGGCTCCGTTCGCTAAGTCGGCCGCACAGGTGATCATCCTGCCGCTCTTGCTCTCCACGCTTTCAATCCAGGCCCGGGCCGAGGCCGCCGCTCCCGGCCTTTATCCAACAAACGTTCAGACCATCCTGACGACCTACTGCTTTGATTGCCACGGCGACGGCATGGAAAAGGGCAAAGTCACCTTCGACCAGTTCAACTCGCATGCCGACATGCTTGCGCGGAAGGACCTCTTCTTCGCGGCGCTGAAAAACGTCCGGGCCGGCATCATGCCGCCGGAAAAAAAACCGCGACCGGATGCGCAAGAGCAGCAGGTGCTGGCCGAGTGGATCAAAACCGACATCTTCAACATCGACACGCAGAACCCTGACCCAGGCAAGGTCACCATTCGCCGCCTCAACCGCATCGAGTATCACAATACCATTCGAGACCTGACCGGCTGCGATTTCAAGGTCGAGGACGAACTGCCACCCGACGACACCGGGTACGGATTCGATACGATTGGCGACGTGCTCACCCTTTCACCAATGCTGCTGGAGAAATATATGCGTGCGGCGGAGGCTATCACGCGGGAAGCGGTGCCCCGCGTCGCGCGTGTCGCACCCGAGCAGAGCATTGCGGGGTCGGATTTTCATGGCGCGGTGGGCGATGCCACACACTTAAATTTTTATCAGCAAACCGAGGTCAGCCATACCTACAAGGCCACTCAACCCGGCAACTACCGCCTTAAGCTTGACCTGGAGGTGCATGGCCAATTTGAGTTTGATCCCGGCAAATGCCTCGCCGTCCTGAAAGCCGATGGCCAGGAGGTCTGGACGAACGAATTCGGCTGGCAAAATGGGAAGAAATTCAGTTTCGATATCAACCAGGACTGGCAGGCCGGCGACCATCCACTGACACTCGAAGTCCATCCTCTCACCCCCGTGGAGAAAAAGCAAAACTCGCTCGAGCTTCGTCTCCGTGAAGTCGTAGTCGTCAGCCCACTGGTGGCATCGCAGGGGGCCCGGCCCAAGAATTTCGATCGCTTTTTCTGGAAAGATCCTCCTCAGACTGCCAAAGAGCGCCGCGCTTACGCTCGCGAAGTGCTGGCTCGTTTCGCCACCAAGGCTTACCGCCGGCCGGTCGAGGAAAAAACCGTCGACAAGTTGGTCGCTATCGCGGAAGGCATTTACAGCACTCCCGGCAAGCGCTTTGAGGACGGCATTGCCGAGGCCATGATTCCCCTGCTCGCCTCACCGCGTTTCTTGTTCCGGGTTGAACAAACTGACGCCCCGGGGCCTCAGCAGAAATATCCGGTGCTGGACGAGTACGCGCTGGCCTCGCGGCTTTCCTACTTCCTGTGGTCCACCATGCCGGACGACGAACTCTCCGGGCTCGCAGGCCGGCATGAGCTTCGCAAAAACCTGGAACACCAGGTCCATCGCATGGTCGCAGACCACCGTGCGCAAGCGCTGATCGACAATTTCGTCGGACAGTGGCTGCAGGTGCGGGATATCGACGGAATCAACATCAATGAGCGAGTGGTCCTCGCCCGCGACCGGGGTGAAGAGAAGGAATTGGAGCATAGGTTTCATCGTTTCCAGGAATTGCAGGCGATCCCGAAAGACCAACGCACCTCGGAACAAGCGCAAGAACTGCAGCGGATGATCGACCAAAGGCGCAACCGCAAAAAGGACCAGCAAAACATCGAACTGGACGACAGCCTGCGACGGGCGATGCGCGATGAAACCGAGATGTGCTTCGGTTATGTCATGCGGGAAGACCGCAGTGTGCTGGAGTTGGTTGACAGCGACTACAGCTTCTTGAACGAAAAACTGGCGAATCACTATGGGATCACCAACGTGACCGGACGCGAGATGCGCCGAGTCTCCTTGCCCGCTGATAGTCCCCGGGGAGGGATTCTGACCGACGGCTCCATATTGGTGGTTACATCCAATCCGACCCGCACGTCCCCCGTGAAACGCGGCTTGTTCATTCTCGACAACATTCTGGGAATTCCACCGCCGCCCCCGCCGGCGAACATCCCACCCCTGGAGGACAGCGAGAAGGGCTTCACCGACCACCAACCCACATTGCGCGAGACCCTCGAGATTCATCGGAGCAAGCCGTTGTGCAGCTCCTGCCACAACCGGATGGATCCTCTGGGCCTGGCTCTCGAAAACTTCAACGCCCTGGGAATCTGGCGGGAAACCGAACGGGGTGCTGCCATCGATGCGGGCGGCAAACTCATCACGGGCGAAACGTTTCACAATATCCGCGACGTCAAACAGACCCTGGTTACCCGGCACCGGCTGGATTTCTATCGCTGCTTAGCAGAAAAACTGCTGACCTATGCCCTCGGTCGTGGGTTGGAATATTACGACGTCGAAACCGTCGACCGGATCGTGCAGTCGCTCGATCAGGCCAACGGCCGGTTTTCGGCTTTGTTGACGGGCGTAATCGAATCAGCGCCCTTTCAGAAGACACGCAACCCTTCTGCCAGCCTTGCGAGTAACAACTCACCGCCCTCGTTGCTAAAGTAAAAGGATAAATATGCCCTCGACCTCCATGGACAAACTCGCCCGCGAACGCTTCGCCGCGCTCAACCGCCGACAATTCCTGCGCGGCCTCGGCGCTTGCGTTGCCCTGCCAGCCCTGGAAACGTTTCTGCCGACCAAGGCACTCGCCGCCGCGGGCGCCTCGGGCCCTGGCTTGGCATCCACCGCCACGGGCGCGCCCTTGCGCCTCGGCGTAGTCTATTTTCCCAACGGCGCAATCCAGCCTAACTGGTGGCCAAAAGGTGAAAATGCCGATTTCGAGCTCAGCGAAACCATGGCTCCGCTCCAGAATCTGAAGCATCGACTCCAGGTGCTGGGTGGGATGGACCAGGTGAACGCGACACCAGGACCCGACGGCGCGGGCGACCACGCGCGAGCCAGCGGTACTTTCCTCACCGGCGTCCGTGTCAAAAAAACCGCGGGTGCGGACATCCACGCGGGTATCTCGATCGATCAAGCCATCGCAGCGAAAGTGGGGCATCTAACGCGATTCCCTTCGCTGGAACTGACGTGCGATGCCGTGCGCAAATCCGGCAATTGTGATTCCGGTTATTCCTGTGCGTACCAGTACAACCTTTCCTGGCGCTCGCCCACGACGCCAGTCGCGCCCGAGCCCAATCCGCGACTTTTGTTCGAGCGCCTCTTCGGTTCCGGCAACCATGGGGAGCGGATCGAGAGTCTAAAACGCCGCCAGCAGGAGCAACAGTCCATCCTGGATTTCGTTCTGGATGAAGCGCATTCTCTCGAGCGCCAACTCACCTACCGCGACAAGCAAAAACTCGACGAATACCTGGTCAGCGTCCGCGAAATCGAACAGCGCATCCAAAAAGCGGAGCGTTTCGGCAAACCCGCCGACCCATCCATGCTGACGCCGGACGGCGTTCCAGCGGGCTTTGAGGATTATGTCCAGGTCATGTTCGACATGATGGTCGTGGCGTTTCAAACCGATTCGACACGCCTCGCGACGTTCCTGCTGGCCAACGAAGGCAGCAACCGGCCTTTCCCGGAGATTGGAATCGCCGAAGGCCATCACAGTCTGACCCATCACATGAACAAGGAGGACATGATTGCTAAGGTGGCTCAAATCGACCTGTGGTACATGCAACAATTTGCAAAGTTCCTCGAAAAAATGGAACAGACCAGGGACGTCGATGGTCATTCGCTCCTGCACAACTCGATGATCGTTTATGGCAGTGGCAATGCCGACGGCAACCGTCACACCCATACCAATTTACCTGTCATTTTGGCGGGCGCCGGCGGGGGCGCGCTTACCCCAGGCAGATTCGCCAAATATGGCGCCGTCCCGATGAGCAACATGCTCCTCGGCCTGGCCGCCCGCATGGGTGCCAGCGATGTCGAACGCCTCGGGGACTCGACCGGCCGGCTGGATTCCATTTAAAGCGGCGGAATGAAGGAGCACGCTCGCGGGACGCCGTCGCTCCCCGGTCAGAGGTGTGGCGCAGGCGGCTTGATCGGCACGTCAAAAGGCAGGGCGCCCTGGACCTTCACCTTGCGTTGGTAGATTTTGTCGGCGCACGCGGCGAAAATGGTGTCGAACCTGGGTCCGCCAAAGCTGAGGTTGGCAATCTGTCGGTTCGGCGTTGGGATGATGCACTCAACGCGACCAGCCTGATCACAGACCTGAATGCCCATGCGCGTGGCGACATAGAGCCGTCCGTCGCGATCGCACCGCATGCCATCGGCTCCACTGTCGTCCGCGGTATCGGGCACATGCAGGTGACAATAGCGCTGCTTGAATTGCAGCGTGCCATCGGGCTGAATCTGATAGCTATAAACCCAGTGCGAACGGGTATCATCGACGTACAGGAGTGATTGGTCTGGCGAAAGGGTGATCCCGTTGGCAAACAGTAGGCCGGTGTCGACGACCTGCTTTTTGCCAGTGGGTTTGAGCAGCCACACCTTGCTTAAGGACGTCCCATCCCAACCCGGCTCCGTCACATAAACCGAGCCATCGTGTCGAACGACCAGGTCGTTTCCGCGAAAACCTTCCGCGACCACGGTCCCGTGCCCCGTGGCATCGTAGGCGATAATCTTGCGGTCGCCGCCCGCCGCGGCGTAGAGCCGTCCGTCGGGACCGAACGCCTGACCGTCGCCATGTTTTGAGTCCGCGAGAAACTCTGCGACCTTTCCATCGAGGCCAATCTTGAATGTCTTGGAATTGGGGACGTCATCGAAGAACACCTCGCCCTGGGCATTAACGGCCGGGCCTTCCGTCCCTTTGTAGCCAGCCGCCACTAACTCCCAATCCTCGCCGGGAATCAGGATATCCTGCAGAAAGGCGTTCTTTGTTTGCCCCGGCTTGACAGGCTGCGGCCAGTCTTTCCAGAGCCAGCGCATGGCATCGGGGAAAATCGAACCAGCTTGTTTGCCGGTGTGACCACCGTCGCCCCAGACATGCTCGACCTCGTACCCGGCGAACACCAGGGAGCGTTCCATGCTTTGGTTTGCCATCCACCAATCGCCGCCGTAGATGTTCAGGTCGTTAGCGCCGTCCTGCAGAAAGACGCGGATGGGCTTGGGCTCGAACTTCCGGATCAGCGTCGGATAATTCTGGCCGCCGCGCAGACCGACATACGTGCCGATTGAGCTGAACACTCGACCAAACTCTTCAGGCCTCTCCCACGCTACCGTGAAGGCGCAAATCGCTCCACTGCTCGACCCGCCGATGCCCCGATCGTTGGCGTGCCTGGATAAGTGGATGGACCTTCCATCGCTCGTCTTCTGCTTCTCCACGTCGGGAAGCAGTTCCTCCAGGAGAAAGCGCGCATAGCTGGGGCCTAACCCATCGTATTCGTAGCTCCGATTGAACCGGTCGAGCGCGTTGGTGTTCAACGCACGAACTATCCCCGGGGTGATAAAGACGCCAATGGTCACGGGCATCTCCTTTCGCGCGATTAGGTTATCGAACACGGTCGGCGCGTTGTTCTGGATGCCGTCCTGATTCACATACACGCAGGCCGAGGTCGAAGGGTCGTATTGGGCGGGCACGTAAACCCAATAGATACGCTCGGTTCCCGGAAAGATTTTGCTCTGACCGAACGTGAACTTGTCAACGGTGCCTTTTGGAACGCCGGGCTGAAGTTTCGAGTCAACACCGGGTTGGTAGTCATCGGCGGCTATTATGGTGGTCGCGCCGAACCCAGCCAGCAGCCATAAACAAAGCCAGAGGAGGGCTCCGGCGCAGCGCAGATTTCCAATCTGCTGTATCGCGGAATTGTATTCTGCGGGTGCCCGATTAGTCCCCGGGTGATGGGCGGCTCCCCCGCCCTGCCCATTACAAATCGGCGATACGGCAGATTCAAAATCTGGACTAAGAATGCGGTGGTTCACTGCCCTCTGATCGCGCTGGGTCACGACAGCGGGTGCGGTGGGCATAATCGCGGCAACGGGATTTTGGAGAGTTTGCATAACGGTTTCGAGTTTCGGGTTAGTGAGGAAATGCGCGGATCGCGCCAGGCCGCACCGGTTGACTGGTATTGGCGCTGCTCAAGGCGGCGAAACACAGGGCCAGCGTGCGAATATTGTTCCGCGCGGAGTTTTGGGGTTCACGTTTTTCTTCGATCGCGCAGAGCAGTTCAGCCATGGTCCCCTGAAAACCGTTTTCAAACCAGGTTCCGGAGAGAGGCGGCGAGGCCACACCGGCAGCGGTGGTGAGCACCGGGCTCTGTTCGCTCAGGCTGGGACCGGAGGACTCCATCGTGCCGAGCGACCCCGCTATCAGCGTGCGATCGGCTTGCCCGAAGGCAACGGCGGCATTGAAAGCCATGCGCACCTGGACACCATCGGCTTCGATGACCGCCGTGGCTAGAAACGGAGGGCGCGCCTTCTGATAAGAGGCACGGGTTACGCAGGCATAAACGGACTTAGGCTCACGGTCGGCCAGGAGACACGACGCCAAATCGAACCAATGCACCCCGAAATCATATAGCACGAGATGATGCAGGTTCTCGAACGGCGTGCCGATGGTCCAACTGTGATCAAATGACAAGTTGAAATCCACGCTCCCGATTTCGCCCAGGACCCCGGCGCGAACGGCCGCCAGCGCGTAAGCAAAATGCGGCGCCCAGCGGCCGTTTTGGTTGACCGCGAGTTTAACGTTCTGCTTGTCCGCCAGGTCCGCCAGACGCTCAGCGACGTCGAGGTCCAGGGCGAACGGCTTTTGGCTGAGGACGTGTTTCTTCGCTCTCAGCGCTGCTTCAACTAACGGGATTCGATGTTCCGGGTGAAGCGCGGCATCGATCACCTCGATGTCATCTCGTCGCAACACCTCCCCAAAGTCTGCACAAACATCCGCGTCAGGATAAAATTGGTCGCGCCGTTTTCGCGCTCGCTGGGGATCCAAATCGCAGATCACGGCTACCTCGAGGCCCAGTTTTTGGTAGGCTCGAAGGTGGTACTCAGTGACCCCGCCGGCACCGATCAAGCCGAGTTTCGGCCGATAATGCCGCGGCATGCATGGGAGGTAGGCCAGGGCGGGAGCCTCTATCCTCGCAGACCGGCTTGGCCTGCTCAGGCCGTAATCGGATTGCTCAGGCGACATACGTAGGAAACCGAAAGCGCAGTGAACCGGAGCGCCGACTTTCTGTCGGCTTAACCCGTTTCGATTCCGAACCGATCCACGTAGCGAACAGGGCCGCCATAAGCCAACTGCAAGTCGGCGCTCCGTTCGGAGGACATTTCATAGCGCGGGTGGAGTCGCGGGCTTTAGGGAACCAGAGGAACTGTCTTGCGGCGAGCGGCGCTCCGAAGCGCGCTATCGACAATTTGCTGTCCGATGCGCGCGATTCGCGGCGAGAGCGGGCCATCGGGAGCGCGGTGATGGCGGAGGCAGTGAATCATATACTGAATCGGATTTTGAAATGGAGCTTTGAGCTCGTCGGCGGCTATTTCCTCGCCCTCCGGGCTCCGATCCGTTTGCAGGCGCACGATCGGTTCGTAATCGTAGCTGCTGATCGTGCCATGCGTACCCTTGAGCACAAAACCACATTTGGGCTGCGGTTGATGACTCCAGGGATCGGTGAAAGTTCCCCAGCGTGTCTCAAATTTTGAGAGCCCCCAACCGTACCTGGCTATGGTGATGCTGTGTTCATCCACGTCAAGACCGTTGGGGAGATCGGTCACGGCAGTGACCTCGATAGGCTTCCGGCCACGCTGGAACCAGGTGCCCAGGGTCGTGCCGTAACCGAGGTAATCCAGCAGAGATCCGCCCCCAGCCGCCTGGCTGTAGAACCAGCTTTTGCGTTTCATCGCAGGGGTAGGCACGGTCTCTATTTTATCCGCGCTGTGCCAGAGCGGCCCACGATTACCCCCGTAATAATGAACCTCTTCGAGCGAGCCGATGCGATTCTCGGTCAACAGCCGATAGGCGGTGCAATGACTCGCCGACCAGCGGAGGGGCCAGTTAATGGCGAGCGTGACTTTGTGCTTGCGCGCCGCTGCGATCATGCGGTCGGCTTCCGCGACGGAAGCGGCGAAGGGCTTTTCAACGAGCATGTGAACGCGGTAGGGCGCGATGCGTTCGACGTATTCCGCGTGCCGAGCCGTGGCCGGACGCAGGATCACCAGTTCGGGCTTGGATTTTTCGAGACACTCAACCACCTGGGTGAAGATGCGCTCGGCGGGGATCCCGAAGTTACGGGCCGCTGCTTGCATGCGCGAAGGAGTGTCATCGCAAATCCCAACGATCTCGGCGCTCGGATGCTCGGAGACCATCCGTAAGAGGTCCCCCATGTGCATATGATCGAAGTTGATGCCGGCAACGCGCAGGTTCATAGACTTTTTCATTGAGCGGTTCAGGCCTCCAGATTAATGCCCGCCCCGTTTTCAAGCACCTGGTAAGCCTGGCCCAAACGACGGCACTCATTGACGAACTCATCCGGAGGCTCGGTGTTGAAAGCAAACATGTCGAAATGGTGTGGCACCGCCAGCTTTGCACCGATGTCGAAGGCCAACCCTGCCGCTTCGGCGCCGCTCAGGTTCCCCGCAACCCGGCGCTCAGGCTTGTGGCCGTTGATGGGAACCAGCGCTAAATCCACCCGAAGCGGCCGCAAGGCGGGCACCAGGGTCTCATGAAGCACTGTGTCTCCGCTATGGTAGAGCTTTAATTTATCGATCCGCGCGAAGTATCCCAGAAACCGGCAACGGCCTCGCTCGTCGCGTTCAACCGTATTGTGAGCCGCTGGAATCCCCAGCAACTCGACACCGCCCGCCCGGACTGCCTCTCCGGCGTCGATCGGGACCAACCGCGCCTCGACGCTGCCCAACCGCTCCAGGACAACAGAGACATTCGCCCGCGGCACGACCAGAACAGCGCGAGGGTTGGCTGCCAAAAGTGGCAGCAGGGTCTCGCCATCAAGATGATCGGTATGGTTATGACTGCAGGTGATGACATCAATGTCCGTCAAACGGTTGGGAGCAATCACCCGCTCAGTCATACGTTCATGAGGCTTGTCCGTTTGCGCGTACTTGCGCGTTAGCGAATCGGAAAGATACGGATCAAACAAAACGCTCTTTCCTGCCGCATGAACGAGAAAGCCGCTCTGGCCAAGCCACCAAAGCCGAGGCTGGTTCCGCGCGCGCGCTGCGAGGATGTCGCGCAAGAGCGCCTCGTCTTTCTGGTGCGCCGGCTTCATCTCAACGGGCCAGGCCCAGTTCGCGCCGTACCGAGGTCACACCCGCAACCAGGTTTGCGAGTTTCTGACGGGTCGCCCACCGGGCAGTCTGGCTCAGACCACAATCGGGAGCGAAGACGAGCCGATCCGCTGGCGCGTGTTTGAGACAACGGTGAACCCGCTCCGCCACATCGGCAGGGGTCTCGATGTAGTAGCTTTTAACGTCGACCACTCCCACGGCCACATCCATGCGTTGTGCCACTGCCGAGATAAGCTCAATCTCAGAAAACTCCCGGCTTGCCATCTCCAAGTGCATCTCATCGCAATGGAATTCAAGGAACGCAGGAAACATCGGGCTCAGTCGGCGGGGACCGACCGCACGCCCCTTGTAGTTGCCGAAGCACAAATGGGTGCAGAGGCGTGCCTTGCCGGCGACACTCTCGACCGTTTGGTTGAACAGAGCGACGAAACGGGCCGGATCTTCGCGATGCGCATAGCAGCTCATCGACGGCTCGTCGACGCTCATCTCGCGGCAGCCCGCGTCCACTAGATCTCCTAACTCTTTCCGCACGATGGGCAACAGAGCGTCCGCCAAAGCCCAACGATCCGGGTATTGCCGGTTCGGCTGGAGGCGCCCGCTCAGAGTGTACGGACCAGGCACGCTGGCTTTCAATGTAACCGGAGCTCCCGGCCTCGGAGGAATCGTTTGGAACAATTTTTGGAGCCGCTTGAATTCCTCGACGGCGCCTAGCCCGAGCGGGGCGCGGAGCTCTCCAGTTACCTTGTGTTTCCCACGTTGATCATGGGCCGGGGGGCCGAAACGCCGTGGCGGCGCCCCTTCCAACTCTAAGCCCTGGATATAGCCGTAAAACGAGAGATTAAAATCCAGACGCGTTTGCTCGCCATCGGTGATCACGTCCAGCCCCGCAGCCAATTGATCATGGAGGGCCGCGATGACAGCGTCCTCCTGAAGCTCCGCGCGATCAGCAGTCCCAAATTGATCAAGGTGCTGGCAGGAAAACTCCAACCACCCGGGGAAGGGATAGCTGCCAATGACCGAAGTCCGCAAGGGATTGTCTTTCATAAAAAGCTACGTGCCCGCCTCGGCGTAAAGTCTCGCGAGCCGATGCGCGTGCTCATCGTAGGCGGCCTCAAAAATCTTCGTAGCCCGATCCGCCCCGACCACGGCCGCGGCAGTCAGAACCTTAGGCGGCTGGCCGGCGGCGACCAACCGTGCGGCGACCTCGGCCTTGATCGCGTTGACGAGCAGACACCCACCGATCGTTGAGCCGGGCGACACCGGAGTGTCCAGTCCGGCGATGTGCACCATCGCGTCGCCCACGGGAGCGCCAGTGTCGAGAACCAGGTCGGCGAAATCCTGGAGTTTCTTCCCCGCCGGATGTTTGGAGGGGCTCGCTTCGGAATGCTTGCGGCTGATAATGACGACCACCTTCAGCCCGCGTTTTTGAAACCCTTCCGCCAGCTCGATCGGGACAAGGTTGCAGCCGCTGGATGAAATGACAAACGCCGAGTCCGCGGGGCGCACGGCGAAATTGCGCAGGATACGCTCGGCCAGGCCTGACGCATTTTCGAGGAACATAGCCTGTCGCTGGCCGTTCGCACCCACGACCAGGTTATGGAAGCTCAGCGAGAGTTCAACGATGGGATTAAAGCCGGGAAACGATCCGTACCGCGGCCACATCTCTTCGACCATAATCCGGCTGTGGCCGGAGCCGAAAATGTGGACCATTCGTCCAGCCAGGATGCTGCGCGCAAACCAGTCGGCAGCCATTTGGATTTGCGGCAACTGGCGCTCGACGGTGTCCACCAGTTCGCGCGACTTCTGGAGATACATTTGTGCTGGGGAAGGATTAATCATCGTGGGACATTGGCTTGGATTGACTGCCAGGCAGCCCCGAAGGCCCCGGCGCGGTCGCCCAGTTTAGCGCGGACAATCCGCGTCCGAACACCCCCCGGACGCCATTCGAACTTGTCGAGAAATCCCTGGAGCGGGCGAAATAAAGCAGCACCCGCCTGCGTGATCCCGCCACCGAGAATGACCACCTCCGGATCCAACGCGTTGATGAGCGAGGTAATCCCAGCGGCGAGAGCGCGAACGGACGTGAGCCAGACCCTGCTTGCATCAGAATCGCGCCTGCGAGCGGCAGCGACCAACTCACGCGTGGAGGAAAACCGACCACGCGACCGCGCCTGGACGGTGCTGTCGCCAATGGCATCTTCGAGGCTGCCGGGCGTGCCGGTGATGTCCCCGGCGCCGTCTGGGTTAAGGGAGATATGGCCGAAGTGTCCAGCGCGGCCGATGTGACCGCGCAGGGCATGACCATCCACGATCGCCGCACCGCCAACCCCGGTTCCGAGAGTCAGCAGCACGACGTTTCCGCAGCCCCGGGCGGCCCCGCGCCAGACTTCACCGAGCAAGGCGGCGTGGGCGTCGTTGAGCACAGGCACGGTCGATGCGACACCGAAATGTTGCTGCCAATCGAGGCCTTCCAAGCCCGGCAAACGTTCGGGCATGAACGCGATCGAACGATGGTCCGTGGCCGAAAGGCCGGGCGCGGCAAGCCCGATGAAGGCGGCTGGACCCTTTACGGCCTCCCGCAAGTTGACCAGAACTCGGTCGACGTTCTTGACCCAGTTTCGCTTGCCTGTAGCGCCGGTTGCCGCAACGCTTTCGGCCAGCACGCGACCCGAAGGCAGGGTCGCCAGACCTTTGATGTTCGTCCCGCCGAGATCCAAACCGATCGCGTAAGTCATGGTCAGGCGGGGAGTTGGCCTTCCGTTACGGACCAACCGCCGTCCACGGCAAGGACTTGTCCGGTGGTGAACCGGGAGGCGTCGGACATGAAAAAAATCGCGGCATCGTCCAGGTCAGAAGGCTGCCCAATGCGGCCACCGTCGAGAGGTTGTTTGGTTTTGACAAACGCCATGATCCGGGGATCGTTGGCAGCCCGCTGGGCCATCGAGCTCTGCACCAAACCGGGCGCAAGAGCGTTGAAACGGACGCCATCGGGGGCGTAAAGGGAAGCGCAAGATTTGGTTAGACCAATGATCGCGGATTTCGCTGCGGCGTAGGAGTGTGTGGCAAAGTGATGAACCGAAGGAGCGAAGGCCAGAACACTCGTGAGATTGAGGATCGTTCCGGTAGACTTTTGGGCCAGAAAATGGCGGACCGCGGCGCGGTTTGAGTAAAAAACCGAAGTCAGGTTTAACTCAAGGGTGAGCCGCCAGCCATCATTGCTAATCTGGTGTAGAGGACCGTCCCCCCAACGGCGACCCGAGCCTCCGGCCACATGGTACAACCCGTCCAAGCCGCCGCAGGAAGAAATGCATTCCTCGATGGATTTTGGCGCCGTTTCCGGCTGCGTCGCATCGGCGTGCATAAAGCGAACGGCCTTGCCAAGATCGCGGGCCACTGAGGTCGTTTCGTCCCTCTCCAATCCCACGGCAATCACGCAGGCTCCAGCCGCGACGAACGCCTTCACCGCGGAAAGGCCAATCCCCCCGGTCCCGCCGATTACGACTAACCGTTTTCCGTCCAGGGCGGACGGAGTGAGGGTATTGGCCATTCTGGAAATGCTTGGGAAACAACGCCGAGTCGTCAACACTATTCAGGGAAGATAAACGATGGAGAGGCTCCTGTTCTTTTCCCGCATGCATTGGTACCATGAACCGCACAAGGGGCCAGGTCAGCTGCGACAGCGTCTTGGAGTGCGCCGGTCCTGCGCCG